>NZ_JUEE01000048.1:0-10915 GCF_000802135.1 Desulfosporosinus sp. BICA1-9 | reverse complement strand
ATAAATCCCATCATAGCTCGTGATGTCCTTCAACATACAGCATCCATGACACAAAGTACATCAGCAAGCAGTTTTGAACTAAACCCCGTTTCAACTGAAACTGTCCATTTACCACAAGTCAGTTTTACTTCGTCTGGGAGGTGTTGCTCCGTTGTCATCATAACGTGTGCCCATTGTGGGGGATCGAGTTGAACTTCTTTGTTAAGTTTCGTGGCCCAAGAAAGATAGCTGTGATAATTGATGTCTTTAACTTTACACCACGCTTTTGCAGTCATCCCGCTGGTCCTACATTCGGCCACCAGCGCCTTACGTTCTTGTTTGTCCATTCGAATACCTCCATTCCTTTGTGTTATGGAGATAGTTTCTCATAGATAAAGCATGTTGACCATGCACCGGTTTATTAAGCGCTTACGTTGAAAAGGCCTTATTGAGACTAGGATTTGGTTAATGTTAACCAAATCCCATGTTTCAAAATGGGCTTGAAAGGTCAAAAGACATGGACGAATTTGTCCATGTCTTTTGATATTTACTTAATCAAAGTTTGAAATTAGATAATTAACGGCGTGACCAATCCCACCAGTTCGTATTCAATGAATAACTGCCCGGGCAATGCCAGTTTCCTTATTAATCATGTCTATACTCCACTGCAGACCTAACAACCAATGAACGTATCGGATCCGTTCTGAACTACGCATTTTTTGCTTATTGTAGTCCCGACGTAATCGCTTTGCGATACGGTAGGCAGGATCTGAAACTGGTTCGATAGTACATAAGACACTTTCCCATCCTAAGTGAACCAGACTTTTATACCTCTTATAACCGTCTACAAGAATATAGTGATCGTTAATTGGACCCTCGACGATTAACGGATTGTCTAATTTATTCTTTCTAATGTCGGCTGTTAATCGTGTATCCTCTTCACATAGAAATAAGGTTTCTGGGAATATTTGGGACAATCTAACCCAATCAACAAGCCCGGGCATAGGTACTCACCCCCAATCCTCCTAAGGAAAGGTTATGTGAGAAATAAATTGTCCTATTCGCTAATCGTCCAGTCTCTTTACTCCTAAAACTTTTTGTTTTGCGTCCTAGCCATAAAGGAAATTACGACACTTTTAGTGCGAGTGTTCATAATGCAATTAAACCTTATGCCAAGCAATCTAGTTTACACGCTAAATTAAACCCCAATCACTTTTGGCCTTAAATCAATCCTATAATTGAGAAACTCCTTTAACTCTTCATCATTAGAAAGTGAGTTGTCAGGAACCTCTTGCCGAGCCTCGTAGATTTATTCCGGCGAAAATTTCTCCCCTTTTAAAACCTTAACACCATAGACAATATCTTGATCCTCACATTTTTCCCGCTCCTCTTAAAATTCTTTACGGCTTTCAAAAATGATCATCATGCCTGATCACTACCCTTCTCTTCTGATCTAGAATTTTTAAGCGAAATAACCGGGGTTTCTTCTTCAGTATAATCGTATTCTCCTTGCTGCTGCGCTTCAATAAGAATATCAACAGCATTTGCAACTTTGGCGGCAAGTTGAAAATACATTTCCTTATAATCTGGCACGTTAAATACACCTCTCTGCACAATTAGTGTTATATAACTAATTATGACACATAATATACCTTAGTGCTATATCACTAACAAAACTTATTCTTCTTCTGTATGCTTTAATTAGTGATAACTCACTAGGAGGTGTATTCATGGATACGAGACAAGCAGTAGTGAATAGAATTGTTGAACTTTGCAAAGAACGGAATATAACGCCCAATGCTTTGAGCTATCGTGCCGCCGTACCACAATCGACTATAAAAAGCATCCTAAATGATGAGAGCCTGAACCCTGGTATTGTAACCATTAAAAAGTTGTGTGATGGTTTAGAAATCTCACTGTCGGACTTTTTTAATACGGATGTCTTTAGCAATTTAGAACAAGAACTCACATGAATCATTAATAATCCCTACCATTTGAGACATCTTATTCAAGTCTTCTTCCAGGGATAAATAGTGTGCATTGAGTAATACCAAGACTGACTTTGTCATACGAGCGATTGAAGAGGCAATTGAAAACCTATGGAACCTGTTATTATCTGAAGTTGAACTTCGAAGTCCTTTTCCGACCCGAGCATAATTCTGGAGGAGTTAGAACTTGGGTCATAATTGACGCTTACGTACAAGCTAAACAATAAGTGGATAAGTTTGTGTCAGGCACGGATGTCCTTTAATTTCGTGCTCCGCGTTTTCCTTCTGCCAGTATACTATAAATCTAATTCTCGCTGATCTAAGGTTAATGCGATCGAGCAACAGGAACACAAAAGGCACCAGTTTATATCAACCGACACCTTTATAAGAAATTTCTAGTTCTTCTATGTGACTATCGGGAATACTTAGGGTTAGAAAATTTTTCTTCCGAGCGTAAGAAGTCGAGTTTGAATTTGCCATCACAGACCTTAATAATTGAAAAGGTCCCCCTGGAAATGAAAGTACCCTGACCCTCTTTCTTATCACATTCTTGCAATAATCTAACTATACAGCATCGACTTTATCAGACCTTCACCGTCTTCTTCATCACAAACCCTGGCAAAGACTCCTTCATCTTCCATACAATACTGATCGGCGCTGAGCCATAGTGACTCTGAAAGTCAGCAAATCCGATACAAGTAAATGGCGAAGCAAACGTTGCCTCTTTTTTGTACTCTCTCACAAAAAACAAAACATTCCCACCATTGTTTGGTTGGTTGATATACCTCTGCCCGGTTATCGATTCCTCCGTCGTTCGACTCTGAGACTGCCAATGAAATAGCTCTTCATTAATAGAATAATCTTGATACATCGTTGAGGTCGAATAATCTTTCTCGGACTTGTTCAAGGTTACGAAGAACACATCCAAATTCTTCTCTGCAAGGTAGAGAGCACCTTCCCTGAAAGAGCTCCTCTTTTGCTCCGTATGTTTCCCCAGAGCTACCAGAATCTGATCAAAGGTATAAGAACAATATAAATCCAGCGGATAGACCGTCCCAAACCGGTCCAAAGGCTTATCTACAAAATCGATCTTCAAATACTGATAGTCTAGTAAGTCCATTAGTTCTTGGAAAAGTCGTTAATCATTAATGGCCCAATATAGCCCCTCTTCTATAGAAGAAAACCTATTGCCCAGATCACCCAGTCCCTTACCCCATATGGTATAGTAGACCATCATGAGCATGGATCTTTCCAGCATGGTCAACGGATGTAACAAAGCACCTTTACCTAACTGGATCTGAGGTAAGATCGTCTGCATAAAACGAATCCATCGCCTGGAATTCGCCAAAGACAATCTTCCAAACGCTGCAGCCATCAGGCTTTCCCGTTCCTGCTGCACCGAATATCCCTTAAGAAAACCAACCTGAGCCGCCAACCCCACCACAGTAACCTTTTTGCTATAGACATCTTGCGGTATTACATGGTAACCCTCAAAAAACTCCCGGACACTTAGATCTCCTTTGATATCCATGAAATCATGGAGCTTGCCGATCAGATTTCGTTTCGTATTAACCGCATTTCGGATATTCTCTAAAACATAATCCTGGGCTTGCCTTTCTAATTGAATCGAGCATCCTCTAGGTACATTGGCAAAGCCATGCTTGATTTCATGCTCGACGGTTTTCCGAGTCCTAGATAACAACGCTTTGAACCGCTCTTCAAACGAATACTTCTTGTGAGCTTGTCCCACGAAGTCCAAGACTGTCAGGGCTTCTTTACCCTCACTGAGTCTTAACCCCCGACCTAACTGCTGTAAAAAGACGGTCAAGCTTTCCGTCGGACGTAGGAAAAGAACGGTATTCACCTCGGGAATATCGATCCCTTCATTATATATATCCACTACAAATACAAATTTAATTTCCTTCGTTACCAAACGACGCTTCACACTATCCCGAACCTCGTTCACAGATTCTGCAATGAGAAATTCCGAGGGGATCCCGGATTTATTAAAGACCTCTGACATGAATTCAGCATGCTTTTTGGTAAGACAAAACCCGATACCAATAATGTCCGAAGGTTCTAGGCAATATGTTTCAATCGCCTTAATGACATTCCCAACACGTTTGACAGCAACCGCTCGCTCAAAAACAAAAAGGTTTTCTATTTCTCGCTCATCATATCTTCCTGCAACCCAACGCACTTGTCTTAGGTCAACATTGTCCGTCACGCCGAAATAATGAAAGGGACTGAGTAGTTTTCGTTCGATCGCTTCCCATAACCGGATTTCGGCTGCAATCCTACCTTCGAAATACGAATAGATGCTTCGTCCATCCCCTCTTTCCGGTGTTGCCGTCAGTCCCAGCAAGATTTTTGGCTTTAGTTTATTCGGTTTACCCGGGTTTGCTCTGCAAAAGTCTCGATAATCAAAGGCCGCAATGACCGTCTTTCCGGTACCCGTTGCAGCAAATGGTATCCCCATCATCGATATAATTAAAGATCTCGCGTAGGATTCTAGTCAGGTAATCCGCCAGAATCTTAGATGACTCAGCCGAATCCAGCGGCTGGGTATCTTTTATGACAAGCTCTTGATCCACTTTATTTAGGTTTTCGTTAACGATCTCGTTTATGATTTGTTCATACAGGCCATAGATAATTCCAGACATGCTCCACCTCTAACTTATGACTGCTTTAGCTTTTCTACTAGTGGAATAACTGCGTAGTAATATAAGTCTAACTCAGTTTGGTTAACCCACCAATGTGCCAGTGGTAGTAATATGTGAATTTACTCAATTCAGATTTAAGTATTCTAAGCATTCCTTTAAGTCTCTCCATGTTCTACTTTACCACAGGGAACACAAATTTACCTGCTAATTTGAGCTTGGCGCAGTATAGCTATAGTGTCAAGGATTTAATGTATGTAGTACGCGTCACACTTCGACAAAATGCGAGAGGTGCCAGTCCCTTATGGAGGAAAAGAAGACCTTGAAGTTGAACTTCGAAGTCCTTTTCCGACCCGAGCATAATTCTGGAGGAGTTAGAACTTGGGTCATAATTGACGTTTGCGTACAAGCTAAACAATAAGTTCATAAGTTGGTGTCAGGCACCGCACCGAGGCACCGCACCGTTTCTGGAGATCGGCTTTTTCCTGCAGGGCCCTGTCCCGATCCTAAAATGCCTGTTCCCGGTCCTGAAGAGCTTGGTCCCGATCCTTCACTCCCTTCTGCAGTTCCCGAACGGACATGTTTTCGATATCCATCTCCGCGATGAACTGCTCCCGTTCTTCTTCCGGGACCGCGAGAAGGATGAGCGCCTGAGAATAGTTCATGTTCGGCAGTCGCTGCGTTTGCGCGCTGGCATTGAGGGCAGCAGACTGTTTGTCCCCGTACGCATCAAAGACGATCATCATTTTCTGGGCCGTTCTCTCCGTGTAACTTATCGACTCCGCCAGTCACTTGCCCCCCCATACGGAATCAGGTCCTTGGCCTCCTTCAGCACCCTGCCGCATGGTCGTCACAACAAGCATTGTGCTAAGGTTGACTTTCACGACCGCCGACGGCAAAACGTTAGCGATTACGCTCCTCAATCCGAGGGAAGACCTGCAGCAGGCTGGCATCAGTTTATTGGCCCTGTACTCCTCATTTCCCGCAATTTTTCACCAGGTGAACGTTAGGAAGAGCTCACTAACATGTTAGCGGTTCAAGTCTCTAATATTTTCAGAATAGTTTCCCATTGTATTGGGGTCGTACCCCTGGGGAAGGTTGACCGCAGGAAAGCCTTCCCTCGAGCACAGATAGGAAGTGGTGATAACCCGTAATTTGCCGCCGCCCATTGTAAACTGAGTCAGCTCATTGATGATTAACCGTAAGCCGCTCCACTTGATAAACGAAACGAGAAAATCGATTCTGTCACTGCTCAAGATTTCCTTTTTCAGTTCAGAGATCATGCTCGGCTCATGGACCGCCCCAGTAAAGAGGGAGTTCTCTGCGATAGAAGTCTCTGGTCTCACGGGCTTTTCGGAGCTTGGTAAAACTTTTTGTTTGCTTACCTTCTTGTCTACCAGGGATAATAACATCTGGGCATGAAGCTCCCTTTTTGAATACACTCTGCAATGTACTGCAAAATACCATTACATAAATTCACCCGGTCTCTGACAACAGCATCCCCATCTTCAATATAATCAAAAATCTCGCGCAGAATCTTAGTCAGGTAATCTGCCAGAATCTTGGAAGACTCAGCTGAATCCAGCGGCTGAGTATCTTTTATTACAAGTTTTTCATCCACTTTATTCAGGTTTTCGTTGATGATTCCGTTAATGATTTGCTCGTATAGGCCATAGATGATTTCGGACATGATGCACCTCTTACTCGGAGACTGAGTTTAGCTTTTTCCATTAAGTAAACTATCCGTAGGCCTCGAAAATCAGTTTAGCAAAATCATTATACAACGCAAATATTTTTTTGACAAGTTCAGTTATCATGTACTCAAATATTGTTTTTTTGTATATAATAGAGTAAAAGGGTGGTGTATATGGATCAAAAAAATATTGGCGTGAACCTCCACCGAATTCGTGAAGCCAAAGGTTTAAGTCAAGCGCAAGTTGCCGATTCTGCCGGAATTTCAAGAATTGCCTATCGGAATATCGAAAATGGAATCTCAACCCCAAAAGTATCAACCTTACAAAATATTGCTTTTGGCGTTGGAGTAAAACTCCAAGATTTGTTCGTCCCGATTCGAACCTTAAATAAGGTGCGATTTCGAGCGTTGAAAAGGATGAATAGTCGGGACAATATATTAAATGAGGTAGCACAATGGCTTGACGATTTTAATTATCTCGAAGATTTGTTAGATGATCATGAAGATTATCTATTCCGAGGCCTCGCCAACAAATTATCTTTAATGCATGACAGAACTAATAGAGCTAAATATGCGGCTGAGCAGGCTAGAGAATTATTTGGACTCAAAGTGAAAGAGCCCATCCGTGATATCGCCGGTTTACTTGATTCAAGTGGGATAAAAGTATACCCCCTAAGTCTTGCATCAGATGGCTTCTTTGGCTTATCCGTTTCTGAAGAAGATGGGGGGCCTGCTATTATCGTTAACGTTTGGGAACGGATTTCTGTGGAGCGATGGATTTTCAGCGCTGCCCACGAGCTTGGACATTTACTTCTACATTTTGACGCTTATGATGTGGGATTAAGCGCAGAAGAACCTGAGCAGGAAGTAGAGGCTAATTTTTTTGCGTCCCATTTCTTAATGCCCAATGCTGCTTTTGAATCAGAATGGGCCGACGCTTATGGCTTGCCTTTTATTAACCGTGTTCTCAAAGTAAAGAGGATATTTCAGGTTAGTTACAAGACAGTCCTGTATCGCCTTTCTGAAAGTTTAGGAAAATCTATATGGGGAAAATTTCAGCATGCCTATAAATTAAAAACTGGCAAAACCCTAAGTATTACTGAAGAACCTGAAGCTTTGCCACCGAACAAATTCCAACAAACTCCAGAAGTATTGCGTTCCCTTGAACCAGACTCCCTATCATCGTCTCACTTTGTAGAAGATCGTTTATCTAGATTAGTCCGCAAAGCTATTGAAAGGGATGAAATTACCATGAGCCGTGGAGCTGAGATCCTCAGACTTGATCTTGAAGCCATGAGAGAAATAGTTTCTTCGTGGGTATAATGAATGGTAATTGCAAAGAGTCATTTTTTGATACTAGATGCTAATATTCTTATTGATTTCTTAAAATGTGACAGAACAATTATTAAATTGATTTCTACTAACGTTGGGCAAGTATATTTAGCAACACCTGTTTTAGATGAAATTAGTGAAATTAACGATAGTGATTGTGCTGAACTGGGAATCATACTTGTTGAACCTGAACTAGACCAGGTTATGTTAGCGGCAGAGAAAAAAGGATCATTATCATTTCAAGATAACTTATGTTTAATTCTTGCCAAAAGCCATGGCTGGACTTGTGTGACTAATGATAAACCATTAAGGCAAATGTGTGAATCTGAAGGCGTAACGCAAATTTGGGGGATTGAACTAATTTGTATGTTAGTAGAATCTGGCGGACTCCCTGCCACACATGCGAGAGAAATCATACTAGAAATTAAAAAGATTAATCCGAAATACATCACAGCCAGCATTGTTGAAAAGGCCTTATTGAGACTGGGATTTGGTTAATGTTAACCAAATCCCAGTCTCAAAATGTGCTTGAAAGGTCAAAAGACATGGACGAATTTGTCCATGTCTTTTGATATTCACTTAATTAAAGCTTGAAATTTGATAACTAACGGTGTAACCAATCCCACCAGTTCGTATTTGATTTTGCTTTTTCCAGACACTTCTCAAATACTGCCACAATAGGAACACATCCCCAATCCTCCTAAGGAAAGGTTATGTGAGAAATAAATTGTCCTATTCTCTAATCGTCCAGTCTCTTTACTCCTAAAATTTTTCGTTTCGCGTCCTAGCCATAAAGAAAATTATGACACTTTTAGTGCTGAGTCTTCATGATACAATTGAAACCTTATGCCAAGCAAATTCTAGTTTACACATCAAATTAAACCCCAATCACTCTTGGCCTTAAATCAATCCTATAATTGAGAAACTCCTTTAACTCTTCGTCATCTTGAAAGTGAGTTGTTAGGAACCTTAAGAGATCTTCTTGCCGAGGCTTGCCAAAAACCATCCGATAGGCTACAAGTGTTCGCTTTAAATCATCTATATAACTCGCTTCACGACTTAAGGGCAGCGACAGGATTTCTAGGGTATCCGTGATCTCTGCCAGTGACCAAACCCGGCCAAAAGAGCGCAAGGCCGAAATTGCCGGGGAACCTAGAGCGATCTTTGTGATCACCTCACCTAAATCTCCAGGCTGTTGGCCCAAATCCTCGGGGTCAAAGCTATAGAAGAGCTCACTAACATGTTACCAAGTACTCCTTTCAAGGCTCTTATAATTTTCAGAATAGTTTCCCATTGTGTGTTGGCACTGTGTTGGGGGCGTACCCCTGGGGAAGGTTGAGCGCAGGGAAGCCTTCCCTCCCAGTAACGACAACCATAATCAAGCATATGCCTCGCGCCTTTCGGCGCGAGGCATATGCTTTTAAGGGAGTAAGATTACACTAAATCTTGCTCCCTATATTTCGTAGAGCTTCGTAACGGTCAGATGCCGAGTTCAATTAATAATTCAATCTAATAATAGCAAATGAAAGCGTTAAACTTAATAACTACTTAAACATTAGAAGTTGGCTCGGATCAACGTCAAGGGCTTTGGCAATTCTGTAAATGGCAATAACAGATAAACCATAGACAGATGTGCTTTCAAGATGGCTAATGGTGGTATAACTCAATTCCGATTTTTCGGCAAGCTCACTCTGACTGAGGCCTCGCTGCTTCCGAAGAAATTGAATTTTAAAGCCTATATTCTTCAAAAATTGATTCTCTTCCTTGGTGTATGACTTGCTGCTGATAGGGGGCATATGATTCCTCCATTAGATACAACAATATTTTATCTAATTCTACCTAAAATGGAATTGCAAGAATACGCAGTATGGAGATATAATATTGTTGTTATACCGCAATTTTTAATTCATTACTGTCCAGAAATAGTTGAGGAAGGAGAATTACATTGTTAAACATTGGCATATGTGACGACAAGCTCATCCTGCGTAAGTATCTGATGATACTGATTCAAGAATATGAAACTGAAAATGACGTCAGGTTCAATCTTTATCAATTTGATAGCGGAGAAACACTTATTGAAAAATTCAACGAGGATAAGGAATTTTTTGATCTTTTCTTCCTTGATAACTATATGAAAGAAATGACCGGACTGGAAACGGCTTTATATATTCGGCGCGACAATACTGCTTGCCATATTGTTTTTGCAACGGCTTCCGATGAGCTAAATGCTTTTATGACCGCTTCTCCACTTCAGATACTGTCCAAGCCTGTCCAAAAAGAAGATGTTAAGTCCATATTGAATAAGGTATTAGCTTGGAAAGCCAGCAATAGTTACAGATGCTAAGAGTCTTTCGTATATATGTAAGCATTAAGGTGCAGCGCTGTTCTGTCTATCACGTCGCGATAAAGACCACAAGATAAGCCTAACTGTAATTGACTTGCCATTGGTTGGCAAGTCGATTACTTGCACCGTTAATTTTGAGCTGAACGTAGGTTAATAAATTGTCTTTATCATGGATTTGCGTATAATAATCCTAAGAGGTGAATCGCTTTGAAAACGAGTGTTATAAAGGGTGTAAGGAATCATAAAAGAGTAATTTCCAGTGTTGGGGCTTCAATGGCGACGGAAGGATTACAACCAAGTTTACATGCTCAGGCACTCGGCAAACAGTACCTTGAAGATAAAATTACCAGCAGAGAGGCAGTTGCGAGGATAAAGGAAAGGCACTCTGCTAAATTTGGACGATGAAATGGGTAGTGGCTTTTCAACTTATGACCCTTTAGAAAATCGACAGTCAATCTATTGTTATAAAGGAACGGATATATTAATTAACAAGGAAAACATCCGTGATGCAAAAGCTCTGGCTGAGTACGAAGCAGATATTACAATGATTCGGCAATATGAACTTGAAAATGAGCAGACTGTAAAAGGTAAATTTGGTATTACCCATTTAATACGGATTAACTGCAAAAAGCAATAAAACGCACCTAGGGCTAGGTGCGTTTTATTGGTAGAAGCCGGTTTGATGGAAATTATATGGAATTCTGCTGAGGTGCATTTAGAACCAGTAATCGCCATAAAACTGGGAAGGCTATCCTTAGTCTTAATGAAATGCTGGTTTGGGGGATCATGTTATTCGTAAAGTCACGCGTATGAAATATAAAACAAGTTTCTTATCAGCTTCTTTTATTCCTTAGTGTGTCTTCCACTTCTATCCTACTTCTCAAGACAATATCGCCCCATGGTGTTGATTACATAACCA
>NZ_JUEE01000047.1:0-9226 GCF_000802135.1 Desulfosporosinus sp. BICA1-9 | reverse complement strand
AGATGGCTGTCAGCAAGCGGCTCAAGATACATGCGGCAACGGCCCACGAATCGTGCTCCGAGGTGCCTCTGGGGCTTCACGCGCACCAACTCAGGCATGCGAAAGCATCGCACTGGCTTGAGGATGGAATGAATATCGTGCAGATATCGTTTTTGCTAGGCCATGAGCAGGTGCTGACGACGATGGTGTACCTAGATGTGACCACAGAACAGGAAGCGAAGGCGCTGGCTACACTTGAAGATGAAAATGATCGAAAAGTCTCAAAAAAATGGAAGAATGGTGCAGGGTCACTTGCAAATTTCTGTGGGGTAAGGTCGATCATGGAATGAAAGAAATCCAAACCTTTCTTCATGAAAAACTACTTGAATATATGGCATAATGATGAAAGGTTTGGATTCTGTTTTTGTTTGGATAATCTGTTGTTATCCAAACATTTGGATTTTATCGAAATGCCTAAGCTCCGTCGGAAGTGGAGAAAGAAGGAAGTCACGCCCCAAAAGGATCCTCTGGTACGATGGTTATTCTTGCTAGATGGTAATGAGAATGAAGAAATCAGAAAACGATTGGAGGTGTTTGCAATGGAAGATCCGATGATCGACCGAGCCATGAAGGATTGGGAAGTAGCGAGTGCCGATCCTCAATTGCGGGAACTTTATTTTGACCGCAGGAAGGCGATACTGGATGAACTGGCGGCAGTAGAAGCTTCAAGGCTGAACGCAGAAAGGGCTAAAGCTGACGGTATAGCTGAAGGGGTAGTCATTGGGGAGGCAAAAGGAGAAGCAAAAGGTAAGGTTGAGACAATTTGCCAATATCTCGAAGCTCGTTTTGGCGCTGAATCTCAAACTCTTCAGGAGAGGGTACGCACGATCACAGACTTGGATGTACTCAGTCGAATTACAAATCGAATTTTTGTTGTCGCCCATTTAGATGAAGCAACGGCTCTCGTTCAAGATTATTTAGTCTACTGATCTAAGATGTACACAAGTCAAGTAAAGCCAGGCGATACCTATTCTAAGCTAATGAAATGTATCACCATCAACATCGTTGATTTCAAATGTACCCTACTCGTCCGGTCAGCCATCCCCCGGGGTCTGACTCTAAAACAATTCGACCTGTGCAATAGCTTGTTAACATATAATGGGTTATTTATATAATAAATACTAAATCCTAGATAACTCCCTTCCGATTTGATATGGTAAGCAGGGAGGTGGACAATTATGGGCAAATGCACTAAAAATAAGCTGGATAAAGCAGGGATTCCTAAGTTTTTGTAGAAGTAACAGATTAGGGAAAGTGCTGAAATTTGGAATAGGTCAATAGAGGTCTGGAAATTGACCAAGCCCATTTTTATTTGCTAGCCCGAAATGAAAAACTTAATACGTACGTAACGAGTATACTTTCTCAGGGAAGTATTGAAAAGGAAAGTCAGTCAATCTGACGCGGTCCCGCCACTGTGATAGTGAGCGGCCTTATATAATGTCACTGGGCAACCGGGAAGACGTAAGGCTGCGATGAACTTAAGCCAGGAGACCTGCTCGTTATAGATCAACACAGGAACCTACGGAAGATAGGGGAGGTGCCGATTATGCCGGGAAGTCAGCGAATATTGTCCGGCTAGCGAAGTCAGCTATATCCCTTTACAGGTATCTGTAGAGGGTTTTTTTGATTTTCTTATGAAAGAGGCATGACTGGTGAAACGACGGGAGAAAATTAACAAAAAGGAAGAGCGTAGATATGTATAAATACAGAGTGTATGGGAGCGAATTGTCATGATTACAGCCACTGTTCATAGTTTAGAAGGTGTTATCTGCAGACTTGGGTTAGACCCACTCACAGTTAACCGCTTTATGGAGGAGTGGTTACAAACTGCACACGAGGTTTCTTTTGAGGAGGCTAATGAGGTAGCTTGTATATTGAACAAAATGAAAGGATGCACTAAGTACTACTTAGCCCCAGATCCTATACAAGAGGGTTATCAGGTCGTGCTGATCGTGAGGAAAAATCGGGTAATTACTATACTGACTCAGATAACTAATTCCTTTTACGGCGTACCTGAGGCTAAGACGGTGGATGGTACACGTATGATTAGAACACTAGGGGGAGAGATGTATGAAGACTATGGCAATTGGGTTAGACATCTTAGAAAAAGACGTGAAAAGTGTTTTAATAGAAAAAAACTCAGATTCTAGAGAACGCTATTGTATGGATGGAGAATAAATCATTCGGAGAACCCTCGTCGGTTCGCACTTGACCAAGTATTGTCTATGTGATATGTTTAATTTGCCATTTTAACAATTTAATAATTTAACAAATGAGCAAGCGATTTTTCTTAACGGAAAAATAATAACAGGGAAGCTGATGTAAATCCAGCGCGGTCCCGCCACTGTAATGGGGAGTTTGTGCTACATCCACTGAGGAAACTTGGGAAGGAGGCACTAAACGATGAACCTGAGCCAGGAGACCTGATTGCTCATATACTTTACTCACGATGGATGGGTGGAGGGACCTGAGTTTATCTGGCCCTTCAAATTTTGGAGGGCCTTATCTATTTTATGGGTACATATTTGCTTTCCCGAGGGAAACTGACCTTTTGGGTAAAAGTCTTCTGCTAGCGGGATCTGTTTTCAAAAATGCGAATGCGACTTGAAAGCGGGGAAGAACGCGTCGTTCGAGACAACTGATTCATTACTGTCTTTATGATTAGTGATGAGGGGTTGTCTCTTTATTTTGGCTAGCTATTACAGCTTTGTAGAAGTGTGAGGAAGGGGCACTTTCATTAATTTTTGTGCCTTGAGTACAGCGAAAGGAATGACCACTTATTATGAATATACAAAAAGAGCGAGACTGTTTGAAATTGGCGTTTTATGGAAAAGGGGGAATCGGAAAATCGACGGTAGCGGCCAATATTTCTGTAGCGTTGGCAATGCAGGGTCTTAAGACCTTGCATATTGGGTGCGATCCTAAGGCAGATTCCACAAGGTGTCTCGTAGGGCGTAAAATTCCCACGGTCTTGCAACAATTGCAGGCCAAGCAACTTGGTATTTCCCGCCAGGATATTGTATTTCCTGGCTTTGGCGGTGTTAACTGCATTGAAGCCGGAGGCCCCGAAGCTGGTATTGGGTGTGCTGGCAGGGGGATTATCACCATGATGGAGGAGTTGCAGTATCTGGAAATATGGGGTGAAGCCTGGGAAACTGTTATTTATGATGTGCTGGGGGATGTAGTGTGCGGTGGCTTTTCTGTTCCGATGCGTGAAGGGTATGCCGATACAATTTATATCGTAACATCATCGGAATTTATGTCGGTATATGCTGCCAACAATATTATGAAGGGGATCAGTAGAAGTCAGGAGACAAGGCCGGTAACCCTGGGGGGGTTAATTCACAATTGCAGAAATCCTGAGTCGAGTAGAGCGGCAGTTGAACAGTTTGCGATTTTAACAGGTACGCGGGTAGTGGATGATGTCCCTTTCAGTCGGGAAATTGCTCTTTCGGAACTTGAAGGCAAAACAGTTCTGGAAAAGTTCCCGGATTCAAAGGCAGCTTGTTTCTTTAAGGATTTGGCAGGTGTTATTACTGAGAATCAGGGTTATAGGCCAGTCAAAGCGCTTGAGGACGAGGAATTAGAAAAACTCAGTCACTATATGCTAGACCTGGAATTGCGAAAAGCATAGATGGATGGGTACCGGAAAGCGGAGGAAATGGAATTGTCTTGCACGGGATATATAAGAACAAGTAGCGGCGAAGAAAAGATTAAGCTTGCGGATATCGCGAATAAAATGCCGCTTGATAGTTTTTTTGATAGGGGTATAGCGGACGATGAGTGCGGGGAACTGGTCAATTTGGTCTTATGTGTGCCGGGAATTGATGTAGTGGCGGCAGGTCCCTCATCCTGTTCCAGAGTATTATATTTCAGGGCCGGGAAAAAGGGCTTGAACGAAAAGTTATTCCTACTTCCGGTTTCCAGCAACGATTTTGCTACCGGGAAGCATCTGGAAAAATTAGAGGAGGCGCTAGAAAGCCTTGTTACAACGCGTCGGTCAAAAGCGATCATCGTTTATATTACTTGTGCCGATATTCTGATGGGTACTGAGTTTGTAAGCTTAACAAAACGAATAGAAAGCCGGTATGGGATACCGGTGAAGGTTTTTGAGCGGGGGCCGCTTGCTCGGAGAAGGACACTTCCTAAAGAGCGGCTCTGTGGTATTTTTGTCGATTTGCTGCAAAGGGGCGTCCTGCAAGAGACGAAAAGCCACATCAATCTGTTGGGAGACTCAGGAAAACTCCCTAAGGATTTCGGCCTGAGACAGATACTCAGGAACTATTGTACCGGTGAGGAAATCAGAGAATTTGCCGCGCTGGACTCCTACGAAGAATTTGAGGACATGGCAAACGGAAAGTTAAACATCGCCTTGGATCGTTTTGGTTATGATTTGGCGGTGCGCATGTGGGAAAAATGGAACATACCCTTCCTATATTTGCCTGCCTGCTACAACATGAAAGAGATTAAGCATAACTATGCAGCGTTGATGGAGGGAATGCAGGTTACTTGGGATTTTAGCCAGGATGCCAAAGAGTACCACAGAGTTGCTGCCGAAGTAGCTGTGGCGTTGGTTGGAAAACGAATTGCGGTGGGGATTGGGCCAAGGTCCTTTGAGCTCGCCCAGGCGCTGGAGTTGATCGGCCTTTCTGTTGCTGCAATATTTGCCGAAACAGTGAACAAGCAAGATATGACGTATATTCAGGCGCTTTCTGCCACGGGAAGCCAGGCGGAGGTTTTCTTGGTTTCCAACGTAACTGTTGAAACGCAGATGGGCGGATTTGAAGGAATAGACATTGCTATTGGAGAGAAAGCATCATTTTATTGTCTAAAAGCCAAAGAAATAGTGGTGAGTGCCGACTATCGTTTCGGATATGAGGGGATCATAGAAATTTTGGAGGGTATGAGATGAGCAGTTTTTTGTCCCGCATACCTTCGTTGGCAAGTGACTATTCTGGTGCCTGCTCTGTTCTCCTTGCTTTGCATTCACTTAACCTTCTGTACTCGCCCGGCGGGTGTAGTAGCGCAGTCATCGAATGTGATGAAATCAGGGATTTGCGGCAGACTTTGTTCTTCAGTTCCAAGTTGGGGGAGATGGAAGCCGTCATGGGCGCAGCAGAGGAATTCCTGTTTCATGCGGAAAGGCTCCGGGCGCAAAATCGGCAGACCGAACTCATCGCAATTATTGGTACGCCGGTCCCAGCTTTGACGGGAGTCGATATCGGGGCAATGGCGGATAGGCTGAGCAAGCGGACAGGCTTGACCGTCTTGGCGCTTCCGACGGAGGGATTTGAGACCTATTACTCCGGCGTTTACTATACGCTGTTAACCTTGGGCAAGCGTTTTCTGGAAAGGAGGGAAAAGAAGAATAATCAAGTGAATATCATCGGGTATACGCCTCTAAGTCTTGGCAAGGAAACACATTTAACCGAACTCATGGATGAACTGGGGCAGTGCGGTCTTGAAATTAATTGTTCGCCAATAGAGAAAATTGATATGAAAACCTTTCAGAGCATGTCTTCTGCTGGCTTGAACCTTGTCGTGTCCCATGAGGGTGTAGGGCTTGCCCAATATATGCAAAAAGAATATTCGATACCTTATGTGATGAATTTGCCTGTGGGCTTGTGGGGTATGCAGCGGCTGTTTCAGGTTCTGGCGGAGATAGTAGACATTCCTCGGAGTAACGCAAGCAAGCAACGATACGCTCCAACTGGTAGGGCACAGCCTAGACAAAGGGCCGTCGTGATCGGCGAACCACTTTTTGCTTCCTGCATGGCTTCTTGTCTGCATAACGACTTTGGGCTTGACTATGTTGAACCAACCAGCTTGATGAAAATGGATAGACGAATGAAGAAAGTATATCAGGAAGAGACGCTTTTCGGGGTTCACTTGTTTGAAGGCGAGGAAGCGCTGGGAGAGTGGATAGATAGAATACAGCCGGATATCATTGTCGGAGACCCACTTTATCAGGGACTTCTAGGCGAAGGCAGTACCCGGTATGTGCCTATCCCGCATGTAGGGTTGAGCGGACGGATGTATGCCGATGCACATTACGCGTACATCGGAAGAAGAGGATATGACTATTTAGCTGGTTTTTTCGGTGGATAAATCTTTTAAGGAATATAACGGAGGGGGAATTTTTATGATCGAGCACCGTAATAGAAAGATGCATTTATTATCACTTCTACTAGTCGTGTTTTTAGTGTTAAGCGTTGCGGGGTGTCAATCCAGCGGGAATGGAATGAAAACGTCAGCTGACCAAACGTCCGGGACAAGAATTGTTACCGATTTGGTGGGCAACCAAGTAGAGATTAAGGTTAATGTGGAAAAGATTGCCATCGTGCCTATTCCTTGGGCTACTATTGTCTATGCGGTTGATGGGTCAGGGAAAAAAATTGTTGGTATGCATCCGTCTGTGATGAAAGCCTACCAGAAAAACATCTTGAAGGACATGGCTCCTGAAATGGCCAACGTCAATTCGACGTTCGTCGATAATAACTTCAACGTCAATTACGAAGAAGTAGCTAAGCTGAAGCCTGATTTAGTTGTCATTTGGGATTACCAGCTGGAAACTGGTAAAAAGTTAGCAGAACTCGGTATACCTTCTGTAGCTATCAAATATGGTACTCTTGAGGATTTGCAAAACGGCATCAAGCTGGTTGGTGAGATATTAAACCAGCAAGAGCGGGCAGCTGCGCTTATCAAGTATCAACAGGACACCAACAGCTATCTGAAGTCCAAGGAGAGCGCACTAGCGGGCAAAGACAAACCTAAGACCCTGTATCGGAGAGATGAACAACTTCAAGTAGCCACAGGTGAATCTGTGAACAAAATCATGATCGACACTGCAGGCGGGGTGAACGTGGCCAATGAGGTGACGGGGGATAACTGGAAGAAAGTCACAATGGAACAAGTTATAGCCTGGAACCCGGAAGTCATTATCCTAAGTAACTTCTCCGATATATTACCCGAAGATTTATATAAGAACAAGTTTTCAGGACAAGATTGGAGTAAAATTGATGCTGTAAAAAACAAACGAGTGTATAAAGCACCTATGGGTATTTATCGCTGGGATGCGCCGTGTGTGGAAACCCCATTGATGATCAAGTGGCTGGGTAAGGTTTTTCACCCTGAGGTGTTCACGGATTACGATATGAGGGCAGACCTGAAAAGTTTTTACCAGAAATACTTCAATTACAAACTAACTGACCCAGAACTAGATCGGATTTTGAATAGCAAACTTAATCCTGACCTGAAAATATAACCGAACTTGGTGATTGGGTATAAAGCACGTCAAACCATCTTTCTTCTATGTTGAAGGGCAAGGAAAATACACTATGATTTGCAAACAAAAGAACTTGAAGTTTGTGTGGCTTGCCATGCTGCTAATCTTGGCGGGGACGTTTTTTGGATCGCTGTTCGGGGGCAGATATTTTATTTCTCCGGGTGAAGTCGGGAAAATATTAATCGCGGGACTCCTCGGTGGGGAACAAGATAGCATAGCTGCTTCAGTGGTCTGGAATCTCCGCTTGCCAAGAACGCTGTTGAACGCTTTAGTCGGGGCTGGGCTGGCTGTCGCGGGGGCGTCGTTCCAAGGGGTTTTTAAGAATCCCCTGGTAAGTCCCGATGTGCTGGGTGTCAGCTCTGGTGCGGCATTTGGAGCCGCTTTTGGCATATTGCTTTCGGGCGTTAATCAGCTGGCCACGGTCTTAGCGCTGGTCTTTGGCATCTTGAGTGTGTTTATGACCTACACACTTTCTAAGCTGCGCGGAGAATCGTCAACCTTATCGCTTGTGTTGTCCGGCATGATCATATCTGCGGTATTCAGCGCCTTAATCTCGTTGATCAAATACGTTGCAGACCCCTACGACAAGTTGCCTGCTATTACTTATTGGTTGATGGGGAGTTTCGCCAATTCCTCCTACAGTAATTTGAAGCTGGTTGGAGTTCCCATTCTCTTAGGCATTGTTGTCTTGCTGCTCCTTAGATGGCGGATTAATATCCTTTCCTTGGGGGATGAAGAGGCTTATTCTTTAGGGGTAAACCCCGTGAGGACAAGGCTGGTCATTATTGTTATGGCTACCTTCATTACGGCCGCTTGTGTGACAGTTACAGGGGTGATCGGCTGGGTAGGTTTGGTTATACCGCATATCTGCCGTATGCTTGTGGGAGAAGACCATAAGAGCCTGCTCCCTGCCGCTTGTATTGTGGGAGCGATTTTTATGATTATTGTCGATATGATTGCGCGAACGGCGACGGCTGCAGAAATCCCGATCGGCATCTTAACAGCCCTTGTGGGGGCACCGTTCTTTGCGATCCTATTTAAAACATCGAAAGGCGCTTGGCAATGATACTTGAAGTTAAAAATGGATATTTCGGATATACAAAAGACAATAATCTATTACAGGATATCTGCTTTACCCTCGGCGAAAAAGAGATTATGACTGTCTTAGGCCAGAACGGGATCGGCAAAACGACGATCCTAAAGTGCGTGACAGGGATTCTGAAATGGAGGCTAGGTGAGACGTTGATCAATGGAAAGTCTATGGGGTCTTCGCGGGAAGCGTCAAAGCAGATTTCTATTGGTTATGTGCCGCAAGCGCAGGGGCTCTCTTTTCCCTATACGGTCAGAGAACTTGTAATCATGGGTCGGGCTAGGCATATTGGCCTTTTTTCCGTGCCATCCGGGAAAGACAAAAAAATCGCGGACCAGGCAATCGATGAGGTAGGCATCCGTTCTATTCGGGACAAGTTGTGTACGCAATTAAGCGGCGGGCAATTGCAGCTTGTGTTCATCGCTAGGGCCTTAGCGAGTGAACCTAAGGTGCTGGTTCTTGATGAACCAGAATCACACCTGGATTTTAGGAATCAGTTCATGATAATAAATCTTATTATGAGGCTGGTCAGGGAACGCGGCCTGTCTTGTATCATAAATACGCATTATCCGGAACATGCTTTGCGTCTGTCGGATACTACGCTGCTCTTGGGACAAAATTCGTATTTGTTCGGAAGGACTAAGGAGATCATTACTGAAAAACGAGTCGAAGAGTACTTTGGAATTAAAGCAAAGATTTTGCCAGTGTCCTATAAGGGTGAGGAGATTAAAGCCTTCGTTGTGCTGGATAATACCTGAACGAGATTTCTTGCTCCATCAGCCTTTGCTGGACCTAGCCTTGCGTTTCTCGGA
>NZ_JUEE01000046.1:0-100790 GCF_000802135.1 Desulfosporosinus sp. BICA1-9 | reverse complement strand
GCTTCCCGAATTTTATCTAGATCCCCTTCCTGAAAAGCATAAGCGTCCTCCTGACCTGCCACGACGGGCTCTACCGAGATCTGTTTAATCCCAATATCCGCCATGTGTAAAACATCGCGATCAAAATCCAAATTGAAATGTGTATAGGTGCCGCGAACGTAATAATACGTTCCTAACGCATAGGGAGAACTATCTGGCCGCTTGCTTACAAACTGTTGGATGCGTTGTGTAACGTTAGCATAACTTCCCTGACCACCGGCATAGGGCCGCATCCGATCATGCACTTCCGGGCGGCCATCAAGACTCAAGACCACACTGATCTCCTCTTGTTCGAGAAAACTTTGGACTTTCTCATCCAGTAATACTCCGTTCGTGGTCAGGGTAAATTTAATAGTTTTATCGAGAACCGCCGCTGCCTTTTTACCGTATTCGACTAAGTCCTTTACGACTCCAAAATTAAGTAATGGTTCTCCCCCAAAGAAATCAACTTCACAATGGTCCCTATGCCCCGACGACTCTAAAACAAAATCAATACCCTTTTTACCCGTCTCAAGATTCATCAAAGTTCTACTTCCACCAAAGGCCCCTGTTCCCGCAAAACAATACTTGCAGCGCAAATTGCAGTCATGGGCTACATGAAGGCAGATTGCTTTGACGATCGGCTTCTCAGGGTAATTGGGCTTGATCCCCTCTACCTCGTGTGAAAAAAGGGTCCCCTCCTTATAGAGTTCTTCCAGTTCCTTAAGGATCTCAGCGAGTTCTTCCTTCGTAAGAAGCGACGTTGCAGATTGATCTAGGACCCGGTAAACCTCCTCCGGAGTAATAAGTTCAGCTTTCTCTTGCAAGTTTTCAATAGCCTTTAGAACACGATATGTCCCCTCATCAAGCAAATGTAATGATCCGGAATTGACGTCATGAGCGATAAAAATATCCCCCTGACAATAACTATGAACATTTTTCTTAAGAGAATATCCCTCATGATTTAATAAATTCAGCATCTAGATCCAGACCCTCTCTTTCTTCTCTTCCCAAGCAAATAGAAATAGAACCCAACCCCAACTACGGGGTGGGTTCTGATATCCTATGTTTAACACAATGAATTAACCTTATTTAACACACACTTGGTTACCAACCGTGCAAGAAGTCTTACAGGCAGATTGGCAAGAGGTCTGACATTTGCCACACCCTCCAGTTTTTACGGTAGAACCTAGGTTAGCCTTCACAATAGTCTGAATGTGTTTTGCCATTCAAACACCCTCCTCTCAATACTCACACATTTAATTCAATCACGATTATAACACAAGGACAACGAGAAAGGCAAAGCCTAAGCTTTGCTAAAACCTTCTTATTCCTCTACAAATTTTAATAATTACAACCCCTAGTTTACCTTCAACTACTCTTATGCCAGAAAATACTTTAATTATGTAGCTCTAGGCGGAATTATCATACTAATACATACAGAAAGTAGCGAAATTCTTACGCAAAATGTTGACGAATTTGCTAGATTATACATATAATGAAGTGTCCAAGAAATCTAATCTCCGTTAGGTGAGGCTCCTGCATAAACATAGGCCACTGCCCAGAAATGTCGAGAGACGCCAATTGGGTAGAACAGGTATTGCCGACATAAGGTTTTACTTAAGGTGGCTGAGAAAACTCTACGCTATGCAGTGCTAAAGCTCAACGAGTAGGGAGGTCCAAACATTTGTTGATTGACCTTCTATTTTGTCATAGAGGTCTTTTTATTTTTACCCCTAATGATGTACCTTTGGGTGGTTAAAGGAGGTGGTTCTATGGATTCTGGCCCATATCATTTATGCAAAAACCTAAATTCTATAACGGGCGGAGTCACCTTATCTGCTGGCGCCAGACTCCGTCACTCTAAGGAGGGAAGTAAATGGCCGATCTGAGAGTTTTAGGGGAATTTTATTTTAGTCAACTGCTTAATAAACCAATTCGTGACGCCAAAGGACATCGTGTTGGGAAATTGCTGGATATTGCAATTCGCTGGGACAGTGTCTCTCCACATGTTACAGGTATTCGATACACCAAAGGGCTACATGACCTAATTCCTATTGGATTGGTGACTTCTTGGGATCATGATGGGCTGCGTCTTGATACCAATTTTGATCTCCAACTGACCTGCCCGCTGCACGAAGAAGAAACATTTATAGGCAAATGGCTATTAGATAAACAAATTATTGACTTAGAAGGCTCAAGGTTAGTGCGAGTTAATGATATTTCATTGTCTTGGGTCTCTCATGAAGATCATCAATATCTTGTTTTAGTTGCGGTGGATATCGGTGTACGCGGGCTTTTTCGCCGCTTAGGGGTTGAGTTTTTACTCAGCCGGGTCGAGAATAAATTTGTAGGTTGCCAGTATATCAAACCTTTAGAAAATCGAACCTCAGCTCTCCAACTCACTCGAGAAAAAGAACAACTGCGCCAACTACATCCTGCTGATATTGCAGACATTGTTGAAAACATGGACTATAAACAGCGAGCTAATTTCCTCGATGCCCTTGATTCTCAACAGGCCATCGATGCCCTTGCTGAGATGGAACTGGATACCCAAGTTGAAGTTATTAATCAGATGGATGAGGAGAGAGCTTCTGATATCCTAGAAGAGATGCCTCCTGATGAAGCTGCTGATATTTTAAGTGAGCTGTCCTCTCAGAAATCCGAAGAGCTCTTGAACTTAATGGAGTCCGAGGATGCCGAAGATGTACGAGAATTAATGCAATATGAGGAAGACACCGCTGGCTCGCTTATGACCACGGAATATATCGGTTTACCGTTTTGGCTTACTGCGGAACAAGCGATTAACGAATTAAGACGTTTAGCCCCTGACGCAGAAACTATTTATTATCTCTATGTGGTCGATGAACAGGAAACTCTGGAAGGAGTTCTGTCGCTACGAGAGCTGATCATTGCTTCTCCAGAAACTACCTTAAAAGACTTGATGCATACTAAAATCTTGAGGATCTCGCCGTATGACGATCACGAAAAGGTTGCCGATCTCATCCATAAATATGGTTTATTGGCGGTGCCCGTCGTGAATTCTCAAGATCAAATCCTCGGCATCATCACCGTAGACGATGTCTTAGAACTATTAATGCCGGATCGCCCTCGCGTGGAAATTTACTCCACCTTGATTGCCCGCCGACGCCAAGCTAAAGGAGGGCATAGTGAATGAACCTAAAAACACGTTTTACCCTGTTTTTAGCCATCATGGGGCCAGGAATGGTGACAGCCTTTGCGGATAATGATGCTGGTGGAATTGCCACCTACGCTGCAGCAGGTGCTAAATACGGCTACTCGCTTATTTTCGTTATGCTTATCAGCACTGTCCTTTTAGCCATAGCTCAAGAAATATCTGCGCGCACAGGAGCCGTGACTGGTCGCGGACTCTCTGACTTAATTCGAGAAAACTACGGAGTGAAATGGGCATTTTTTGCGATGAGCGTTCTCATGATTGCTAACCTAGGCACGACCGCTTCTGAGTTTTCGGGGATCGCTACAAGCTTTGAAATTTTTGGTGTGAGTAAATATCTCTCCGTACCGGTCATGGCCTTCATTATTTGGTGGCTGGTCGTTAAGACAGATTATGCCAGAATGGAGAAAATCCTTCTCTTTCTATGTTTAACTTTTTTCAGTTATGTAATCTCTGGGATTATAGTCAAGCCACCCTGGCCTCAAGTCTTCATGGAATCCGTTACTCCCACATTCTCGGGTAGCCCAGCTTTTTTGCTGATGATCGTCGGAGTGATCGGAACTACGATTACCCCCTGGGGACAGTTTTATGTCCAGTCTTCCGTGGTCGATAAAGGTATCACGGCCAAGGACTATCGTTACACACGCTGGGATGTACTAATCGGAACCTTTTTTACGGGATTTATCGCCTTCTTTATTATTGTTTCCACTGCAGCAACCCTCTTCGCCAATAATATCCCGATTGAGACTGCTAAAGATGTTGCTCTCGCGTTAAAACCATTGGCTGGAGAATATGCGAGTTTGCTCTTCGGCTTTGGTTTACTCGGCGCCTCTATGTTGGCTGCGTTTGTCCTGCCCTTAAGTACCGCGTATGCGGTCTGCGAGGCCTTTGGTTTTGAACACGGAATCAGTAAATCCTTTAAGGAAGCCCCCGTATTCTTCGGTCTGTATACAGTCCTCATCGTCTTGGGATCAGCGATCGTCTTGTGGCCTGATTTGTCTTTATATCACGTCATGTTGACAACTCAAGTCGTTAACGGAATCCTTTTACCCCCCATTCTTATCTTCATGGTCCTAATAGCCAGTAAGAAAAGTATTATGGGGGATTATGTCAATTCAAAATTTTTCAATCTTATTTCCTGGACGTTCACGTTAATTTTAGTGCTTCTATCCTTACTGCTGCTTCTATCAACCTTATTCCCGGAGTTTGTCAGTCATCTATTTACAATATAGTTTAAGAGGCTATGCGCATCGAATGAGTAATTAAATAATACTCATTCAATAAGCCGTCTAATCTTTGGCTCAACTCAACAATACTCGGATCTGTTAAGTCTCTATGTCTTGCATTATCATTAAGATTCGTTCGAGCATCTTCGATTAAAAGCATCAGGAAGTCCCTATAAACGTTCAAATTGGCACCTCTTTTTTCTGAATATAGTGTTAACGATGGCTCCTTACAAACTCCTCTAGCGCACCCTTACTTGGAATATATTAGTATAATATTCTAAAGAAATCAAGCTATTTTTTATTAATATATTTCATCATGAAAAGCCCTTGATTTTCCCATAATTCCAGTTAAAGTAATCTTGGCTGGTTCCAACCTCGGCGAAGGCGACCGTCTTCATCACTTATGCTGACTTAAAATCTGTACTTTATGATAAAACAAAGGACAATCTCTATTCTATGAATGAGGTTGTCCTTTGTTAGTGATACCTACGTCGTTTTCACTGGGTTTGAACTCACATAAAAGGTAATAGTCCCAGTCTTAGGTTGTGACCTCTGCTCTTCGCTGGATCAAGAGTTTCGAGCAGTATTCAATCATTTCCCGTCGGCGTACAATTCCTATAAAGATCTGTTGATCGTCCACGACAGGCACAAAATTTTGTACCACCGCTCTTGATATCAAATCCTCTATTTCAGCATCAATTGTTACCGGCAAATTCTGAACATGTTGTTCCACTTCGCTAAGGAATATATCCTCCGTATTTTCAAAGGTGAGACCCGGTGTATTTTTAAGCTTCCACAGCAAATCTCCTTCAGTAATCGTTCCCACATATTTCCCCTCACGATCAATGAGCGGGACTGCAGAATAACTGTGGTACTCCATCCTCTCTAGTGCTTGACGCATTGTCGCATTGTCTTTTAGAAAGACGATGTCCTTCTTGGGTATAAGGAAAAAGGCTACATTCATTACAAATACGCTCCATTTCGTATATTTTTACAAACTGCTAGTAGTGTCAATCAATCCTAACTATATATTTTTTCAAAACACGGGCTACATTTTCCAATATTTCTAGTTACATCTGGTCGGAGTGAGAGAATTAATCTCAAGTCAAAAAAGGCTCCTCTATAAGATATGGGACGGTATCTCCACTATCAAACAAAAAACACCGCAATCCCTTGCGATGTCTAATATTTTTTTATGGAGCGGACGACGAGATTCGAACTCGCGATCCTCGGCTTGGGAAGCCAATGCTCTACCGCTGAGCCACGTCCGCATGATATTACCAAGGGTTTTGTCCAATTAAGCCTCTATAAGACCATCGGCTACCCTTATCCCAACAAAGAAAATTATAAGCGTAAAGATCTAATATGTCAATCTAGATTTATGGAGCTCGATAGGCATCCGCCCAGTTAGCTAACTCCCCACGGAAGTTCTTCGTTAAAGTAACAATCTTGCAATAAGGCTGATCTTTAAAGTGTTCCATATACGGAACGAATCCACTTTTTGATACAGGGATGTCAATTTGCCCCGAATGTCCAATGCATATAATTTTACAGGAATCATGAACACGAGTTAAAATTTTCCTTAACTCTTGAATAGAAAAGTTCTGACACTCATCAATAATAATCGTCATGTCTTTAAGATTTGTCCCTCTAAGGAAGACGGGACTTTTAGGGTAACACCAAACCCCATCCATTGCTCGTTTAATACTTACTTTTCTGCGCATTGCTTCATTAGCCAATGATTCTTCATTATAAATGCATTGAGTCGGATTTTCATTAATTTCTAAGAGAGCATCCACAAGCGGTTGATAGTAAATGCTTTCTTTTTCGGATTGGGTACCAGGTCTGAACCCCATAGAAGATTCTTGAACTGGATTAAAAATATAAGTTAAAGGTTTCTTAATGATTTTTGCGCAAGCGACTGCGAGAGTAGTTTTTCCTGTACCTGCTTTGGCATTTACCATTACTAACTGATTATCAAAAATAGCATTGACGTACTCACGTTGTTCAACGGTTAACCTTGGCTCAAAACCAAACAATAAGTTATTCTCTGGTAGTGGCATAGTACTCACCTAATCCTTGTCGTGTTTATTACTGCTCTAGGCAGAATCAATAAATGATCAATAATCTCACGCTCTTATTATTTCTCTTAAATAGATTTACATTCTACAGTTTAAGCCATTCGGCTACAACAAAAAAAGTCCTGATTTTTCCCTGAAGGAAATCAACAGAACCGATTATATATTTAATTTTTAATAGGTAATATCTAAGGAAATGCGATGTCTAGGTGCTTACTCTTATTATTTAAACTGATTTATTAAATAATAAGTAGTGGTGCCTCAGGACGGAATCGAACCGCCGACACGAGGATTTTCAGTCCTCTGCTCTACCGACTGAGCTACCGAGGCATAATCGATGTTAGATTTTCGAAATTCGATATTCTATCGGGTGTATAACCATCCACGACTTCCATATACGAACTAAGATTAGCAACTTTAATTAATGAGTGCTGGTTGAAATACTTGTCGAACCTCGTGCTTCGAACTTCGTATATCGAGTATGGTGACCCGTACGGGATTCGAACCCGTGTAACCGCCGTGAAAGGGCGGTGTCTTAGACCGCTTGACCAACGGGCCGCTTCAGTGGTCAGTCATCAGATAAATGACACTCACAAATATGAATTCTACACTATCTTTCTAGACATGTCAATACCTTTTAATCTATCTTTGTAAACCTAGTTTTATTTATTATTGCTGCAGGATATTAATTTTCACCGAAGTCGCCTCACCCGAAAGCAATACATGCAACGAAGGAGGCCTCTATCCTTTAAATGAGAAATCCAGATGATCAAAGGTCTTAATGGACATTGGCGTTAGGGGATAGGAACATTAAGATCAACGCCTATCCCTGATAGATTTGTTAGAAATTAAATTTCTTTACTGTTTCTTGCAATTCATTGGCCATCGTTGCTAAAACGTTACTCGAAGAGGCTATTTCCTCAACAGATGCCGATTGTTCCTCTGTCGCGGCAGACACAGTCTGAGTTTGGGTCGTGATTTCTCGACTTGTCTCATAAATATCCGCAATCGATGAAACTATTCTTTCACTCCCCACAGCCATTTGCTGAATTTCCTCAGAAATTTCTTCAATCTGTGAAGAAACCTGGTTAATTAAGCCCGATATTTCATTAAATGCTTGTCCTGCCGTTCCAGCGACCTCTGTCCCTAGCTTAACTTGATGTGTTCCCTCGTTCATCGCTAGCACTGCTTTCTGAGTGTCTTGTTGAATGCTATTAATCAGCAATGCTATCTGTTTCGATGCTTCCTGTGATTGTTCGGCCAATTTTCGGACCTCATCCGCAACAACAGCAAAACCTCTCCCTTGCTCACCGGCTCGCGCCGCTTCGATGGCAGCGTTTAAGGCCAGAAGGTTTGTCTGGGATGCTATACCTGATATGGTATCTACGATCTGCCCGATTTCTTTAGAACGCTCTCCTAAATTCATGACCACATCAGCAGATCCTGTCACTGTCCTTTCGATATTAAGCATTTGTTGCATCGTTTTATCGATTGCCTGACTACCCTCTGCCGCCGAAAGGGCCGTTTTTTCCGAGGACCTAACTACAATTTTGGCGTTTTCCAGCATCTGCTGAATCCCCGCTGACATCTGCTCAACAATTGCCGATGTATCATTAACAGCATTTAGTTGTTTTTCTGCACCAACGGAAACTTCCATGATAGCTATCGCTACTTGTTGTGACGCTTGGGCGGATTGTTCTGCCCCTGCGCTCAATTGTTGAGATGATGCTGCAACTTGCGCTGAGGACGATGACACTTGTTGAACAAGGTTAATTAAATTGTCGGTCATGGTCCGGAAAGCCCTACCAAGATTCCCTATTTCATCTTTAGAATTATTTTCGAATTGTCCTATTCTCAAATTACCTTTGGCAATTTCATCAGCATTTGTTGCCATTTGGGCAATTTGTTTCGAGATTTTATTACTTAGTATTGTTCCTGTCACAAGAGAAACTCCCAGGGCCAGTAAAATAGAGACAATCGTATAAATAATGCTTTGTTTAGTCTTATTTTCATGCTCCATTTGCTTTGCTAAAACCAGTGTATCAATATCATCAACCCAGTTTCCCGTTCCAATCACCCAATTATAGGGCTCAAATAATAAGGTATAACTTCTTTTAGGTAATGCTTCCGTTTGATTTGGCTTTGCAAATCTATAATCCGTATAGCCTCCGCCTGCTTGTTTACCGTTCGCAATAAACGCCTGAACAAAAAGTATACCCTCACTATCCTTGGCCTCATAACGTGATTTCCCTTCAGAAGCTTCTCGCCCTAGCAGAACTACGTTTGTTCCATCGGTCGTATCTATCCAAAAATAGTTTTCTTGGTCGTAACGTAAATTTCTTACAAGATCCGCTGCCGTCTTCTTTGCCTCTTCTGGAGTGTATTCCCCTTTTTTCTGCCTATCATAGATATCTTGAACTAAACTATAAGCAGTTTGGACCTCCAGTTTAACGGTCCGGTCAAACTGTTCATATAACGTATCGCGATATTGTGTAATGTTTGCTTTTTCTGCAACTATCACATTATAGATGTTATAACCACCCAGAATAGAACCCATAATTAAACTCGTCGTTACTAGTAATAAAATAATACGATATTTGATTTTAGTCATCCTTTATCTCCCTTTCTCATACTCTGATTTATGGCCCCAATACATATATAGGTTTTCCAATTGCCCCTTTGACCTCCCGGAAATTAACTACCTGATCGGTTAAAAAACAAAATCGCTCCCCAAAATAGAAAGCGAAATGTTCTAAATTGGTGGCTCGGCTATCATCACCCTAACGTGGAAGACCCGAAGCTTTGCGTCCTCGGTTTTCACCGAGTTTGCCTTTGTCAATTATTATTAGCTTGCAAAAAAGACTTTATTTTTTGAATCATATTGACTATAACATACGTAGAATTAATTTTAAATACATTTTCTTTTCTATTACAACAAATTATTTATTATTCCCCTAAAATATGTTTACAATACCAAAGAAATAAACAGCAAAAAACAGCAACTTAACAATAGTGCCAAATCACTGTCTTCTGCCGTTTATATCTTATGTTTGACAAGTACTACGCCTACAAACACTTTTTTGAAAATGGTGGGCCATCCGCGACTCGAACGCGGGACACCCTGATTAAAAGTCAGGTGCTCTAGCCGACTGAGCTAATGGCCCGAAAGATGTTTTGTACCACGAATTTAGATATTACACTAATCCATCACAAGTGTCAATACTTTTAAAGATTTGTTGTATTAAAAGATTTCTCCGCGCACAATGGTTTGTTCGCGTCCTGGACCTATGGCAACCAACGTAGCCGGAATACCTGAAAGCTCTTCAATTCGAAGAATATAATTTCGGGCTGCTTCAGGAAGGTCTCCAAACTGACGTACATGAGTCACATCTTCTTGCCAACCAGGCATTTCTTCATAAACTGGTTGACATTGCTTAAATATCTTTTGACTTTGGGGAAATTCACGGATGATTTCTCCATTGACGCTATATCCAACGCAGATTTTCAAGGTGTCAAATCCCGTAAGGACATCAAGCTTCGTAATGGCAAAGTCGGAAATTCCACTCACTCGAACAGCATACCGGGCAATGACCGCATCAAACCAACCACAACGACGCGCTCGTCCAGTCGTGGTTCCAAACTCATGTCCATTCTTCTGAATTTCTTCTCCGACCTCGTCCAAAAGTTCTGTTGGGAAAGGACCTTCTCCGACGCGAGTTGTATAGGCCTTGATTACCCCGATTACGCGATTAATACGAGTTGGGCCAATACCTGCACCAATACAAGCCCCTCCAGCTATTGGATGGGAAGATGTCACATAGGGGTAAGTCCCATGGTCAATATCTAGTAAGGTGCCTTGTGCACCCTCAAAGAGCACCTTCTCCCCCGCTTGAATGCTTTGGTCGATTACCAGAGAACTGTCCGTGACCATCGAACGAAGTTGTTCTGCATAGCCAAGGTAAGTTTCATAAATATCCTCAAACTTCAGCGCTTCCTTACCATAGACTTTGACAAACAAATTATTTTTTTCGGTTAAATTTCGTTTGAGTTTGTCAGCAAACTCTTCTTTATCCATCAGATCAATCACACGGATTCCGATCCGTGAAGCTTTATCCATATAGGCCGGACCGATTCCACGCTTCGTTGTGCCAATTTTGTGCTCAGCGCGTACTTCTTCTTCCAAACCATCAAGTACCCTGTGATAGGGCATGATAATATGGGCGTTGCTACTAATAAGGAGCTTACCGATCTTAATGCCTCGTATGGCAAGATAACTGAGTTCTTCTAACAAAACCTGCGGATCAATCACCACACCATTGCCAATGACACAAGTTTTATCCTCGTAAAGGATTCCCGAAGGAATTAGGTGAAGTTTGAACTCTTCTCCGTTCGCCACAACCGTGTGTCCAGCATTATTTCCCCCTTGGTACCTTACAACGACATTGGCTTTTTCGGCTAGAAAATCTGTTATTTTACCTTTACCTTCATCTCCCCATTGAGAACCAATTAACACAACCGCTGCCATATATTTTTCCTCCTTACTTTCTCAAGAGTCCCTTCTCGCCATCACGACACCTTGCCATCGGCATCTAGCTATCACTACACCTTGCCATCCATGGCGGTGTTCTAATCTCGAACATCCCTGTTCGAGTCTTGGCTACAGGGACACTTGGCCATTCTTGGCCAGCGTCCCTTAATCCTGTAGTCCTAGTCGCTTAAAGATATCATCAACGTGTCGCAGGTGATACTTTAAGTCAAACAAACCCTGAATTTTTTCTTTGGTTAAATAGTTTAGAATTCGTGTATCCTCTGTCACAACTTCAATAAAGTCTTGACCATGATCCCAAGCCTGAAAGGCATCCTCTTGAACCCAGGCGTAGGCCTCTTCTCTCATACATCCGTGTTCGACCAAGGCCAAGAGAACACGTTGAGAAGAGGTCAGTCCAAAGGTTTTCTGAAGATTACGTTTCATTTGATCCTCACGAATCTTTAGACCTGTTATTACCTTAGTCATCTGACGGAGCATATGATCCAAGAGAAGGCAACTATCCGGAAGAATTATCCGTTCCACAGAGGAATGGGTCATATCTCGTTCATGCCAAAGCGCTATATTCTCCATGGCTGCTAATGCATTGCCACGTAGAAGCCGTGACATTCCCGCTACCTGTTCACACACAATCGGATTGCGCTTGTGTGGCATCGCCGAGGACCCTTTTTGCCCCTCTGCAAAGGATTCCTCAACCTCCAGGATATCCGTACGTTGTAAATTGCGAATCTCTGTTGCTATCTTTTCGAGTGTCCCTCCGATTAAGGCTAACGTAGACACAAAGTGCGCGTGTCGATCCCGTTGCAATATTTGATTACTAACTAAAGCCGTCTCTAACCCCAAGAGAAGACAGACTTCCTCCTCTACATCAGGCGATACGTTGGCATATGTTCCCACTGCTCCAGAAATCTTTCCAGCACTCACAGAAACAATCGCCTGATCAAGCCGTTCTTCTTGACGATCGATTTCTGCAATCCACAAAGCGAGCTTCAATCCGAAGGTTAGCGGCTCAGCATGAATGCCGTGAGTTCGGCCGACCATCACGGTGTATTTACTTTCAAACGCTCGCTTAGCTAACGACTCTCGCAACGCTATCAAGTCACTCTTCAGTAACCGACCTGAATCTCTTAACACAAGGCTTAACCCGGTATCCTTCACATCTGAAGACGTCAATCCAAGATGAAGGTATTTACCAGCCTCCCCAATCTCTTCAACAACAGCCTGTAAAAAGGCAATCAGATCGTGCCGAACCACAGCCTCAATTTCTAAGACCCGCTTAGGGTTCACTTTAGCCGACTTTCGGATTTCCTCCATGGCTTGCTGAGGTATTTCCCCTCGTTTCGCCATAACCTCAGCGACGGCCAATTCAACGTCTAACCAACGTTCATATTCATATCCATCTTGCCATAGCTTGCCCATTTCAGGGTGAGTATATCTTTCGAGCAAAAAACTTCGCCCCCTGTCATTTCGTAGACTTCAATATCACAAGTACTATTTTTAACCTACCAAAAGCATCAATCCAAAGAGAGAACGTCAAGCAAAATCTTTATGACTTAGCTACGATATCCCGACCCACAACAACACCGGTTGCTGAAGCTTGCATCAAACCTCGGGTTATTCCTGCTCCATCCCCAATCGTATATAAGCGAGGAATTTCTGTTTCAAAGTTTGTTTTTACTTTTACCTTGGAAGAGTAGAACTTAACCTCAACCCCGTATAACAACGTGTTTTTGGCGTACATACCAGGCGCAATTTTATCAAATGCTTTGAGGGTCTCTATTAAAGAAGTTAGGTACCGCTCTGGAAGCGCATAACTGAGGTCTCCAGGAACAGCTGAAAGCAGGGTTGGAATCGTGGTCGACTGGCGCAGACGGCTTTCAGTGGTCCGTCGTCCTTGTAAGAGATCCCCCAAACGCTGAACCATGACTCCACCACCTGATAACATGTTCGCTAGCCGGGCAACATAACGACCATATTCGATCGGTTGGTTAAAAGGCTCAGTAAAACGTGTTGAGACCAATAAAGCAAAGTTAGTGTTCTTTGTTTTCTTCTCAGGATCGGCATAACTATGCCCATTGACCACTGCTATTCCCCCGTCATAGTGTTCCTCAGAAACCACACCACCCGGGTTGACGCAGAAGCTTCGCGTCTTTAAGTCATAAGTATCCGAATAATAGACTAGTTTCGGTTCGTAAAGTTCCCGTGTTAAATGATCCATTATCGAGTTTGGAACTTCAACTCGCACTCCAATATCCACCTCATTGTTTTCCGTCGCTACACCTAAACGAACGGTCTGTTCAGCAAGCCAATTCGCGCCTCCTCTACCTGGGGCAGCAACTACATAACGCGCCGACACTTCATCAATTTCTGGTTCGTCCCGTCGTTGAATGGTCGCCCCTATGACCCCTTCAGGACCGGCCAAGATATTCTTAACCTCCGCCAGTTCCCAAAAAATCGTCTTCGTATTGGTCATAAGATGTTCGTACATACCCTTCAACACATCATAAGCCAACTCAGTTCCCAAATGACGTATCGGACAATGAATCAACTGAATATTATGACGAGAAGCCTCATATTGAATCTCTTCCACCCGGTGGTTATTTAAGCCATAGACGGTTTCTTGCGCTTTGAATTGGCGGTAAATAGAATCTGTGTAGTCAATTAATTCCTGTGCCTGAGCCTCTTTCATATATTCGGTCAATCGACCGCCCACCGCGGGACTCAAAGACAGTTTCCCATCACTAAATGCCCCTGCACCTGACCATCCTCTGGTAATAGCGCATGGATTACATCCAACACAGACGCCCGTTGCACGGGCAGGGCACTTTCGCTTTTCGATGGTTCTTCCGTTATCCACAATAAGAATTTTCAACTCTTGATTATGCTTTGATAGCTCTAAAGCCGTAAAAATACCGGCTGGACCAGCTCCAATAATTAAGACATCGACTTCATGTTTCAACTTTATCTCCTCCTAGAGCCATCTTCGTTCTCAACTAGCAAAGAGTCTCTAGTCGCAAACACTTTTATCTTAACAATCCTCCTTCCCCTTGTCAATCAATATCCGAACATTATACATGAATACATAAAAAACATTCGACAATTTCAGAGGGTTTATGACTTTTGTACAGTGATGCCCCTTTAGAGGAATGGGGGTCTGATAAGTATAAATAAATCCCCCAGCCAAGAGGCCTGGGGGATCTATTTAAGCCATTTGATGTTGTCGATCAAGATTTACAAATTTGGTAAACTCCTTAAGGAAGCCTAATTCTACGGTTCCTACAGGACCATTACGATGTTTGGCGATAATTAACTCTGCAATCCCTTTTTTCTCAGATTCCGAATGATAATACTCATCCCGATAAATAAATGAAATCACATCCGCATCCGCTTCAATGGCCCCCGACTCCAATAAGTCCGACATAATAGGCCGTTTATCCTGACGTTGCTCAACTCCACGATTAAGCTGTGACAAGGCGATGACCGGGACTTTAAGTTCACGGGCAAGCCCTTTAAGAGTTCTCGAGATTTGTGCCACCTCCTGCTGTCGGCTTTCTGTCTTCTTTCCAACCGACAACAACTGAAGGTAGTCAATAACAATCATCCCCAAATTGTGCTCCGTTTTCAATCTACGCACCTTCGAACGCAGCTCTGCTAAGGAAATTCCTACGGTATCATCGATAAAAATTGGGGCATCAGAGAGAGGCCCTACAGCGCGCGTCAATTTCGGCCAATCTGAGTCGAGCAAATCACCAGTCCTGACACGCTGTTGGTCTACCATTGCTTCCCCACACAGCATCCGCTGCACTAATTGTTCCTTGGACATTTCCAAGCTAAAAACGGCAACCGGCACTTTCGCCCTTACTGAAGCATTTTGTGCCATATTTAAAACTAGTGCCGTTTTTCCCATGGATGGCCGGGCAGCAATAATCACTAAATCAGAGGGTTGCCAACCCGAAGTCATGCGGTCCAATTCCGTGAAAAAGGTCGGAACACCCGTAAGATTTCCTTTATGAGCATAGAGATACTCAATTTTCTCAAACGTCTCTAGCAGAACATCGCGAATAAGACTAAATCCATCTTTTACACGCCTTCTAGAAAGATCAAGAATCAGTTTTTCTGCTTCTTCCAGAAGATTACGCGCTTCTTCTCCAGGCTCATATCCCCGTTCTACGATACTATTGGACGCTCGTATTAGCTGACGCAGAAGCGCCTTTTCCGTGACCAATTTGGCATAATAATCGACATTAGCTGCCGAAGGAACAGAACGAGCAATCTCAGAGATTGTCGCAATTCCGCCAACTTGTTCCAGACGGCCCTGCTGGCGCAAGATCTCGGCAACACTGACAAGGTCAATAGGATCTCCCTTTTCAAAGAGTTCCTGAATCGCAGAAAAAATCAAACGATGATTATCCCTATAAAAGTCTTCCGGTTGAAGAATCTCAAAAACAGAACTTCCGGTCTCCGGTTCGAGCATCATCGCCCCTAGGACAGCCTGTTCAGCCTCTAAATTCTGTGGTGGAACTCTCAGTAGTTCCATATCTTCTCTCCTTCTGGCACTTACCTCTCTCTAGCTGTGGTGAACTCGTTCAACTAAAGTTAAACATCGAGTCTTCTCACAATTGGCTGAAAACTTTGCTGAGGTTGACTAGTATTAAAAAACATGGTTCATAGCCTCTTCGATTGTACTGACACCTACCACTTCAATACCCTGTAAACTTCTTGGTACATCTACCATGTTTTCCAAGGGGATCAAAACTTTGCGAACTTCAACCTGTTTTGCGCCAAAAATCTTTTCGTAAATACCACCGACTGGTTTCACCTTGCCTTGAATGGAAATCTCCCCGGTTATGGCAACATCCTGGCGAAGTGGTTTCTTTTTCAGAGCACTATAGATAGCCAGCGTAGTTGCAAGCCCCGCGGAGGGCCCGTCGATTTTTGCTCCGCCTACAATATTTACGTGCACATCATAATTACCTAAATCTTCTCCAGTTAGTTCACGTATGACCGCAGCAGCATTAAATACTGCATCTCTAGCCATACTTCCTGCTGTTTCATTAAATCGAATTGCACCTTTACCATCTCGCCCTGCAAAGGTTATCGCCTCGATCTCCAATACTGAACCTAAAAATCCCGATACACCCAGTCCCAAAATCCTTCCCACTTCAAAGCTTGCTTGGACCTTGCGGACAATAAAGGGAGTTAGTCGCGCCGAACGCAGGACTTCATATACATCAGCACAAGTTACTTTCACGACCGCTTGATCCGGGTTTCGATACCTTGCCAAGCCGTAGGCATCTGTCAAAATACTATTTGCTTTCCGTCCTTCGATCACATATTCACTAATTATCTCAGGGACGTTGTCTTCTAACGTCACTCCAAGCTTTTGGGCAGATTGACGGATAATGTGCTGAACATTTCTTGGCTCAAGAGGGACAAAAAAAACTTCAGAGCAGCGAGAACGAAGGGCCGGACTAAGATCAGCCGGATCCCTTGTCGTAGCTCCAATGAGCACAAAATCAGCAGGTGCTCCTTCATCAAAAAGTTTTTTAATCCACAGTGGAACCTGAGGGTCCCCAGGATCATAATACGACGAGTCGAAGGTCACTTGCTTATCCTCAAGCACTTTGAGCAGCTTATTTAAGAGTAAGGGATCCATTTCTCCAATTTCATCTATGAAAAGAATGCCGCCGTGAGCATCACTCACCAACCCCATTTTTGGTTCCGGTATGCCGGTCTCTGCTAAATCGTGCTTAGCACCTTGGTATATGGGATCATGAACTGATCCCAAAAGAGGATTGGTCACATCACGAGGATCCCACCGAAGCGTTGTACCATCCACTTCAATAAACGGGGCTTCTTTGAGAAAGGGAGAATGTGGATGGCTCTTGACTACTTCTAAAGCAACTCGAGCAGCAGAAGTTTTACCGACTCCGGGTGGACCATAAATCAGCATGTGTTGTGGATAGGGTGTTGCTATCTTTGCAAGAAGAGCTTGTAGAGCGCTTTCCTGTCCTACAATTTCCTCCATAGTCCTGGGTCGTAAGACATCCGATGCTGATGATTTTAAGGAAACTGTTTTCATTTTTTCGAGCACAGCTAACTTCTTGAGGGTTTGAGCATTTTCTGGAGTAGATGACTCCTGAAGTACATGCCTTTTTATTTCTTTGACATAATCCTCATGCCGTTCCTGCATCTTTTCTGTAACCACACGTTCCAACCGTTCTTCTACAGAACGCCGAGCAATAAGGTCCGCTATCTGTTCCTCGATTTCATCTAAGATCTGCGGAATTTCTGACTTATTGGGAAGGGTTTGGTCTGTGGGATCATCTGAAAGGATTTTGCGCAAACCAACAACACGTTCAATTAGTTCATCCGAGCGCATGAGCTTGAGTGCTTCCAATCGACTAGCCTTAAGTACTAGTTTGTCAGTTCCATAATAATTTGAAAGCAATACATAGAGTGCCTCAACTTCTCGACTCCACTCTTCTTCGTCTTGTAACCGCTCACTAAGGTCCTTGTGATTTAACCATTTTGCTAAAATCCCTTTCATCAGGGGTCCCCTTTCGTGGTTCGTAGTACGTTGTTTAAAATACGCCGCCTTAAGATGCGAAACTGCAGAGATCTATCTGAAGCTGAACTCACTTATAATCCAGAAACATGTACCTGAAGCTTAGCTACTACCTCTGGATGCACTTTTACATAAACCTCAAAATTTCCCAATGTCTTAATCGGTTCCTTTATCTCCAACTTACGTTTATCCACTTCGACATTGTGTTGCTTTTTTAAGGCTTCGGCAATTTCCTTACTGGTTACTGAGCCAAACAAGCGCCCTCCTTCTCCAGTTTTCGTCTTCACTTCGATCAGCAAGGCATTAAGTTTATCGCCCAATTTGATAGCATCTTCTTTCTCTTTCTCCTTGCGACGTTGTTCCACTGCTTTCTTATGTGAAACGTCCTGAATATTTCCGGTAGTCGCTTCAATCGCTAATTTCTTAGGAAAAAGAAAATTTCGAGCAAATCCATCAGCGACTTCTAAAATCTGTCCCTTTTTACCTGTTCCCTTTACATCTGTTTGAAGAATAACTTTCATGAAAATTCCTCCTTATAGTTCTTCCGGTAGGCGTCGGAAATTGATCACGAGATCAAAAAGCCCAAACATGATAATGCTGACAATCGTAAAAAAGAAATAAATAAAGCTAGAAATAATGATTAACCATTTAAGGAATCTTGGGATTTTGGGTGATTTTAAGATATGCAGATAGACAGCTGTGCCTAGAACCAACGTTAAAGCGCCGTAAACAACCATGAGATTAATCCCCAGCCCTCGAAAAACCGGCCAAGCAAAGTAATCCCCTAAAAGATAGCAAGCAATACCTAATACCGCACCCCAGACTGCATACCAAGGCAGACGCCAGTGCGTAAACGGGATCCATCCTCCCTCGTCCTTAAGCCATCGTCTCATAATGTAGTATACAAATCCAAACTCAACTATAGCAATTATTGCAGAGATACCTGGGCTGACTAACATATAAAATTGAATTACTTGTTGCAATACATCTCGAATCTGCTCCTCTGTAATCCCTTGTTGTTGCATCAATACCAGTAATCCGGAATCTTGATATTGCTGAACTGTCGAATTAATCAGATCACCAACAGTCTTAGCATCAAATCCTTGCATTACATAGGAGAGAGAAGGTAAAGCTCCTATAATTGCCGCTAAGGCAGCACCCCAAAAAAAAGTTACGCGTACTGGCCAACGCTTCTGCCAACCAAGAACACCCAGCAACCCTGCCAAAGGTACAAATCCCAATTGATTAAGTGCTGATACTCCAAAAACAATTACTGCTGCAAGATAGCCAATCAAGAGAAACCCTACCGCTCTGGGCAACCCTCTACGTAGTCCAACTAAAAATACTGCGAGTAACATCAGTGCTTCCCAAAGAAATCCCCAGGTTCCCAAAACAATCCCCACCCAAGGAAATGTCAATAGAATCGCCCCTGCCAAATAATCCTGAGCCAATTCATCACTAATAAACATTTTTTCCGATCTCCTATATGCTTAATCTTCAGGGGCAAGGTAACTCAAAAGCAAGCTGAAATCTCCCCACTGCTTTTCAAGGTTCATTTCATCGGTGTTTTTTAGACCCTCTAAGCGTTGGAGAAGCATGCGATCGAGTCGTGAAAAGTCAAACCCCAATCGCCTTGCTAGCAAATAACTCATTCCTACTAGATCCGCCAGACCCTGAATCATCTCATCCTCTGAGCCACTCAGAGTCCCATGTTGGATAAGCCACTGAGCCTGAATTAAATTTACCTTAAGTTCATCAATGGCCCTTAGACCCTTAACGACATCAACTTCAATATTTTCCAGGAATGACCCCTCCTAAACTCTATTATTTATCTCCACTCATGATCTTAAAAAATTGGCTACACTATCAGACTACTGTTCGTGATTACCATACCATTCTCCTGCACCTTCGTCCTATGAAAATTTAACCATGGACGACCTTGCCCAAAATTTATACGTTCTACTTCGAAAAATAGCTCATTTTCATCCATAAGTGGTCCGCGGATCGGAAAATAGAAAAAGGGAGCTTTGCTCCCTTTTTCTTACTCTACGCTATATGGTAACAAGGCTATGCTACGAGCACGTTTGATGGCCAAGGTCACTTGGCGCTGATGCATTGCGCAGTTTCCAGAAATTCGACGTGGTAATATCTTGCCACGATCTGTAACATACTTTCGCACTTTATGTGTCTCTTTGTAATCCATAGACACAACTTTATCGACACAAAAACTACATACCCGCTTACGAGGGCGACGTCCGCGTTCACGTTTCATACTAATTCTCCCCTTCCCCTATTAGAATGGGATGTCATCATCCAAATTTACTTCATGTCCAAACGAGCTGTTTCCGCCTGGAGATTTTGATTCTGTGTTTACGCCTCCACCGTCTTTCGGACTTAAGAAGCGAACATCTTCAGCAATAACCTCTGTAACCCAGCGTTTTTGACCGTCTTGTCCAGTATACGAACGTACTTGAATTCGACCATCTGCAGCCGCGAGTTTCCCCTTCGACAAAAAATTGGCACAGAGTTCGGCAAGCTGCCGATAAACTACGCAATTTATAAAGTCGGTATCTCTTTCTCCTTGGGCATTTTTATAATTGCGGTCGATCGCTAACGTAAAATTAGCGACCGCTACACCATTTGGCGTGTAGCGCAATTCGGGGTCCTTCGTTAAACGGCCTATCAAAACGACACGATTCAACATATGCGCCCCTCCGTCCTTCTAGTCATCTTTTCTAACGGTTAGGAAACGGATTACATCATCAGAAATCTTCATAACCCGTTCAATTTCTTGGGATGTACGACCTTCGCCATCAAAGTTCATCAGGATATACTGGCCTTCTTTGTAATCTTCAATTTCATAGGCCAATCGACGCTTGCCCCACTTTTCTACCTTTAAGTTTTCTCCGCCATTGCTGGCTACGAGCCCACCTAAACGTTCTACCAGTGCAGTAGTTGTCTCTTCATCCAGATCTGGTCGGATGATATACAGTATTTCATACGCTTTCATATTTGCACCTCCCCTCGGACTAAGCGGCCCCGATCAACGGAGCAGGGATATTTATACTAACAAGCTAAAATTATACCATTGTGTTCCTTAAAATGCAAGCTTTAAACATTAAAACGAAAGTGGACAATATCACCATCATTCATAATATACTCTTTACCTTCCAAGCGAACTAATCCTTTATCCTTAGCACCGCTCATACCGTTGAATTCTACGAAGTCCTTATACGAAACCACTTCAGCTCGAATAAATCCATGTTCAAAATCTGTATGGATGGTCCCGGCTGCTCGAGGCGCCTTAGTCCCTTGATAAATTGTCCATGCTTTTACCTCTATCGGACCCGCAGTAAAGAACGTCATAAGGCCCAATAAATGGAAGGCAACCCGAATCAAACGATCTAGTCCTGACTCCTCGAGTCCTAAATCCTGTAAAAATCCTTCTTTTTCATCTGGCTCAAGTTCGGCAATCTCAGCCTCAATCTGCGCACAAACTACGACGACTTCGGCACCCTCTTCAGACGCTATCTCTTTAACCTGTTGAACGTAAGGATTGTCAGAGGCTGTGGAAAGACCATTTTCACTGACATTGGCAACATAAAGCACTGGTTTCAAGGTTAAAAGCGAAAACCCCTTTAGAATCTCTTGTTCCTCATCCGAAAAGGTCAACGAACGAGCCCCTTTTCCTTGATTAAAGACCACCTTTAAGCGCTCCAAAAGGGCCACTTCAAGATGGGCCTTTTTATCACCCGTCTTCAAGAGTTTCGAAGTACGTTCTGCCCGTTTCTCCACACTCTCCATGTCTGCCAAGACCAGCTCTAAGTCTATTGTCTCGATATCTCGCTTAGGGTTAACATTACCCTCAACATGGATTACGTTCTCATCTTCAAAACATCGGACGACATGCACAATGGCATCCACTTCTCGGATATGGGATAAGAACTTGTTACCTAGCCCCTCGCCTTTGCTCGCTCCCTTGACAAGACCAGCAATGTCAACAAACTCAACGGTTGCCGGAACAATCTTTTTAGGATTTACCATATCGGCAAGTTTTTGCAAACGGGAATCAGGCACTTCAACCATCCCAACATTTGGATCAATCGTGCAAAATGGGTAATTTGCCGCTTCTGCACCCGCTTGAGTGATTGCATTAAACAGCGTTGATTTACCGACATTTGGCAAACCAACGATTCCTGCATGTAATGTCATGGTGTTACCTAGTTAAGAAAACCTGGACAAACCTAACCTTATCCTTTCACACTTTTTTTGTATATTCTCCAAGTTTTAAGGCTCTTATCATTAGATATTAAGCACTATTTTATATAGACAAGCTACCTCACCGATTATAAGTGATTTTCTCCCATTAATCCAGATTATTTTCATCTACCCGATGTAAAATCTCCTTTAAATTGCGTTCGAGTTTGACTCTAGGAATCCAAGCTTGATGTTGACAGCCTAAACATTGGATCCGAAAATCCATCCCCGTCCGCATTACTTTCCAATCTAGGCTTCCACAAGGGTGCGGTTTACGCAGACGAACAATATCCCCTACTTTCAATGGAATCATCGGTTGCTACCTCCCTCTTAATCGATGCGCGAAGTTCGAGGTTCGAAGGTTCGAAGCCCGACTATTGCTCATCACGTCAGACTTCGCATGTCGCACATTACTTAGACCCAACTTCAATAGTTTGTTAATTATAAGGCCATTACTTCATAGGATCCGTCAAAATAAAATTGTTTAGGTTTGGAGTCCGAATTCCTTCTTTCAAAAACTCCCTATGTATTTGAAGGCGAAGTTCTCGTTCCAAGCTCCATTGTTCATTGGGCTGGGTATAAGCAATAACTCGCAAGACGGCAGTTCGTTCCCCGAACTGAATTACTCCCTGAACAGAAGGAGCATCAATAATCTTCTCCCCGAACTCTATACTAACCTTCTCACAGACTGAATGCATTACTTCCATTGCTCGATCATAGTCTTCATCATAAGGCATCTGAATGTCAACTAATGCCCTCATTTTACCACGGCTGAAATTGGTGACGGCGGTTATACTGCCATTGGGAATTATGTGCAGTTCGCCACCCCAGTCTCTGAGGTGTGTCGCCCTGATTCCTGTCTCTTCGACAATTCCAGAGAATTCTCCGGCCTTTACATATTCACCAACGGAGAACTGATCTTCGAATAGGATAAAGAAACCGCCGATCACGTCTTTAACCAAACTTTGCGATCCAAATCCTAAGGCAACTCCCAAAACACTTGCCGAGGCTAAGATTGTCCCGGTATCAAAGTTAAAAAGACGTTTAAGGCTGTGCAACAATACCGTAAAAGTGATCAAATAAAAGGACATACTTCGGAGAAGGGAAAATATCGTATTCGCTTTACGCTCATCCAGAAGATGTTTCCCTTTTCTCTCAACCAGTAGACGACGAAACGTATAAATTAATAAAGCGTAGATCAAACGAGCAAAGATCAATATTGTTACAATATATACCAAGGTGTTAAACGCTGTTGTACCTAATCCATGCCAGTCATAATAGCCGATTTTTTCCTGTATCCACGTAACATTCATAATAGTAGTCGTCCTTTACAAAAAATCTATCGCTTACTTTAGATCGTTCAATTGCAAGATCAGTTGTTGTAGTTTTCTTCTTCTAAGATTGAATTATGTGCTAAAACCAATCTCCTTTGTCCAATGTTAGAGGATCAAGTAAATTTTGACGGAGTTGAGCCGAAAATATTTGATCTAATCCATTGAAAATTCCCACTAAATATGGATAAAAGTATGAGTTTTGAATCAGCACATTATAGCTTTGTCCTACACCCAAATTCAAGAGAGGAGAGAACAATCCTGCCAAAACAGACAAACCAATCAAAGAACCTAACCCACCGAACAATAGTCCTCCTCCGCGATTTAAAGACCCTCTCCAGCTGCCAAATGGACGAAGTAAAATTGCGCACCCTAGTTGAAATATAAGTACAACGGTGTAAAAAACAACTCCAAAAGCGATCAGATTTAAAATTCGCTCAGTAAGCACCCCCGCCAAATGATGGCTTACTTGTTCTATTGTTTGTGGCATTGGTAGACTTGGAAGATTCGATGAGGAAAAGAAACTACGTAATTCTGGGGGTAATGAGCTCAAGATACTTCCTAAAAACTGTTGTTGAAGTGTATCAGCTTTAGACTGAACAGCGGGGAGGACCACTCGAAAAATTACAGGTTCGAGCCATTGTTGAAGGGGAAAATATTGCTCTACCCAACGAAGAGCGGCTTTGTATTGCCAAACGGCGACTAAAAATCCAGCTATACCACTCAGGAAGTTGACAATGCTAGTCAGTAAACCCCTTTGATAGCCTCGTAGAGCACCTAACAAAATAAACCCGAGAATGAGAACATCTAGAAGATTCATGTAGTCCCCCCTAATAACGATGTACGAAGTTCGAGGATCGATGCCAGAATTGAAAGTTTAGCCTCCGGCTAAAAAGATAAGTGGTTTAAAGATTTTTGCTTTGACTTCAATCCATTGTCCAGTATTTCTTCAAACCATTTAGAATAATCATATTCGGGTTAGACCCCCAGAAATCCTGCTGGATAAGTCGTTCGCCGTGTTAACTGTCTCAAAGCATCCCAATATGTCAAAAGGCAGCTTCACGCTGCCTAGAATAAACAAATAAAACTTATTTTTAGATTAAATTTCATAAACCTATTTACTGATCAGACCCGAAATGTACGCTTCGCCATATTCGAACCTCGAACCTCGAACCTCGAACCTCGATTTTGGCGGGGATGCGTGAGAATCGAACACACCTCGGAACGTTCTGCGTCCCGACACGCGGATTTGAAGTCCGGGAGCAGCACCAGCCACCATCCATCCCCATTCAATTAATAATATATTAACACATTCATTATAATTATGGAAGTAAATACAGTCAAAATATAATCTAAACAATAAATTGTGCATAGATTGCTATCCAATTGTACAGAATATTAATGTTACATAATTTTTGTTAAATAAATGAGTATGTCCCAGAAAGGAGAATACCAAATGGATACTTCTAAGATTAAATTTTCTAATTTAACAAACGATCAACTTCAAGAAATTCAAGCCCTAGAATCAAGAATCAATTTATCTAAAACTGAGGGGCCAGAAACGATTTTAATCGCTTATGCAACTCCCAAATAAATTCACTATTAAAAACTAATATGTTCCCTTAATCTATTTGGTATAGTGTAAGCAGCTTCCATCTAAGAATTGTTCAACCATATTATTTAATTCTTCCTCTCGCATAGTTAACTGTAGAAATTGATATTGAGCTTGCATTAACCCTTTAGCGCATTCAATTGCGAGGTCCGTTAAATGTGTGCAGCCCTCTTTTAGTCCGACCGCCATTTGTATTTGTTTGCGAACATTTTTATTTAGGTTAATGCCGATAAGTTTTTTTATGTGTTCTTTTGTCAACGCACAATCTGTATGCGGAAAACGTCGAAAATCACCATCAGCTGAAGTAATGGTATTGCTCTCTATGTTTACTTTGATCGATAAACAGAGTTCATGATGACTGTCTAGAAAAAATCCATCCACCATTAGCGTTGTTCCCTCATCTACTAAGCGGACATTCACAGATATAGATCGATTAAAAAGGTACATTATATCCCCTCGTTTTCCTAGCATACCGAATACTATAGTTGTCTTGTATTATTATATCTCAATCTACCAATAAAGAAAGTCCGTGAATTATCATTCAGGACTTTCTTTATTAGCTGATATCCTATACTTAGGGCAACTAGGTCAAATAACAATCCCTAACCCGGAAAAGCGCTTTAACCTTGAGTTAGGCTATAACCTAATTATTAATTCTTAATGTTATATCCTTTTTCTTCTAACGACACTTTTGCCTCGTTTACTTGTTCTCCATTAAGGTGAACGAGAAACTGTATATGATTATCTTTTTGATGATAAAAAGCAAAACTAGTTACATCGACGTCAAAATGCTTTATTGTAGTGGCGATGTCTAACAAAACTCCGATTTTGTCTTTTGCTTCAATTACAACACGTTCACCAGGACTTCGTGATCCCATGATATCTAAAAATGCACCCAAAATATCATATCCCGTGATAATACCTACCAGTTTACCCTCTTCAAGCACTGGTAATCCTCCGATTTTATGTTCCCGCATTAATAAGGCTGCATCCTCAATCCGCGTGTCTGGGTGACAGGTCACTACTTTTTTCACCGCTACTTCACGAATTGGGGTTTTAGCTATGAGGTAATTAAGTTCAAAGATACTTAGAGTCGTTGCTGGTGAAGGTGAGACCTCCCGTAAATCCCCATCTGTTACAAAGCCCACTAGTTTGCCCTTTTCCAGAACCGGTAATCGGTCGATCTTTTTCTCTCGCATGAGGGCTAGAGTATCTGCGATCGACTCATCCGGGGACACCGTAAAAACCTGAGATGTCATAAATTGGCGAACATACATTTTTTCCTTACCCCTTTCTCCATCAAAGTTAAGCCTATAAAGTAAACTAGGTTGGCGCTAGGAGGGAGAAAAGCTGCCAATATGGCCAACCAAAGCTCTACTTACTGAATACACATGTCTCAGAAATATATGCCTTATCCCCGGTCTGCAGACCTCCTACCCTTTCAGGGGCGAGGTCTTATCTCCGGTCTGCGGACCTCCTACCCTTTCAAGGGCGAGATCTTATCTCCGGTCTGCGGACCTCCTACCCTTTCAGGGGCGGGATCTTATCCCCCTAGGTAGGCCTTTCGAACTTCTTCGCTGGCCGCTAATTGTTTTGAATCTCCAGAAAGAACTATCTTTCCTGTCTCCAATACATAAGCCCTATTGGCGATTGATAAGGCCATATGAGCATTCTGCTCCACTAGTAAAATTGTTGTTCCGCTTGCATTAATCTCTTTGATAATTGAAAAGATCTGTTTAACTAAAATAGGTGCTAATCCCATTGAAGGCTCATCGAGAAGCAGGAGCTGAGGCTTGGACATCAGAGCCCTCCCCATGGCAAGCATTTGCTGCTCTCCGCCTGACAGTGTACCTGAAATCTGACTTTTACGCTCTCCAAGGCGAGGGAACAAACCATAGACACGTTCAATATCTTGTTTGATACCCGCATTATCTTTACGCAAATAGGCTCCCAGTTCTAAGTTTTCAATGACGGTCATATTAGCAAAGACACGTCGACCTTCAGGAACCTGTGATATTCCTTTGGCCACAATGGATTGGGGAGGTATGCTTGCTAAATTCTCTCCATTAAAGGTTAATTTACCCGTTTTTGAGCGCAACAATCCGGAGATCGTCTTGAGACTTGTGCTTTTCCCTGCGCCATTTGAGCCAATAAGGGTTACAATCTCTCCCTGATTTACCTGGAAGGAAATTCCTTTAAGGGCATGAATGGCTCCATAATAAACATTAACATCTTCAAGTACAAGCATCAGACGACAACCTCCTCTCCTAGGTAAGCCTCAATGACTTTAGGATTATTCTTTATTTCATCAGGTACCCCCTGCGCGATAATCATGCCATAATCTAAAACGTATATGCGTTCACAGACACCCATGACTAAGGACATATCATGTTCAATTAAGAGGATCGTTAACTTAAACTCCTCCCGAATCCACCGAATAAGATTCATAAGGTCATTCGTCTCCTGGGGATTCATGCCGGCTGCCGGCTCATCTAATAAGAGAAGCTTTGGCTCAGTTCCTAAGGCGCGGGCTATCTCTAAGCGACGTTGCTCTCCATACGGTAGATTCTTCGCCGTCTCTTCTGCTTTATCTTCAAGATGGAAAATTCTCAACAAATCCATGGCTTTTTTCTGTATCGTTTTTTCACCCATGTAGAAACTAGGAAGTCTTAGTAGCGCACTAGTCGTGCTATACGCAGCACGTTGGTGGTATGCAATTTTTACATTATCAATAACACTTAAATCGCTAAAGAGACGGATATTTTGAAACGTCCGTGCCATTCCCAGATGAGTAACCTGATAAGGTTTAAGTCCACTCACCTCTTTACCCTGAAAAATCAAGTTTCCTTCGGTCTTGTCATAAACACCCGTCAGTAAATTGAAGACTGTAGTTTTTCCTGCACCATTAGGGCCAATTAAACCAACTAATTCTCCTTCATTAATCTCAATATTTAAATTTGATACCGCTTTTAAACCGCCAAAAGACTTAGAAAGATTATCAATTTTCAGAAGCGGCATTATTTATCACCCTTCTTTCCCAGGAAATTCAAGCTGAATTCTTTCGTGCCGAATAATCCGGTCGGTCTAAAGATCATCATCCCTATCAATAGTACGGCTATTATAACCATACGCCATTCCGGAACACCTGCTAGAAGTGCCGAAACCAAGGTCATAACAATCGCTCCCGCAATACCTCCCGTAATGCTCCCCAAGCCACCGAGGACTACCATAACTAAAATATCAATCGACTTTAAAAACGAAAAGGTCATGGGTTGAATGATATACATGTAATTCGCGTAAATTCCGCCAGCTACACCGGCAAAAAAGGCTCCCATTGTAAAAGCCATAACTTTATATTTTGTGGTATTGATGCCCATAGATTCCGCGGCGATCTCATTCTCCCGAATAGAGATACATGCTCTACCGTGAGTGGAGCCCACAAAGTTTTTCATTAAAAGGACACTCAAGACCATCAATACAAAAGCCCAAGTCCAGGTTATTCTACTCGGTAAAGTGAATCCGGATGCTCCACCAACCAATTCCATATTTAGAAAAACAATCCGCACAATTTCTCCGAACCCTAATGTTGCAATAGCAAGATAGTCCCCTTTAAGGCGTAGCGTAGGTAGCCCAACTAGGAGACCCACCAAGGCAGCCACAATCGCTCCAGCTAAAATGCCTAAAATCAACGGCCCATGCATGATTGCAGTAATAATCGCCGAAACATACGCCCCAACAGCCATAAACCCAGCATGTCCAATCGAAAATTGACCGGTTATTCCGTTGATCAGATTTAAGCTAGTAGAAAGAATAATATAGATACACATGAGGATTAACGTCAACTTATAGAACGGAGGCATAATATCTGTCATAATCAGCCCTTGAACAACAGCATATATAAGAACAATCCCTAACAACATCACTAGATTTTTGCGGTTGAACCAGTTGCGCATTTTCCTCACCTACACTTTCTCACGTACATTTTTACCGAAAAGTCCGCTGGGTTTAATAATTAGGACAAGTATTAAGATTAGGAATGCAACGGCGTCCCGCCAAGTTGAAGCGCCTAAACCACTCACAATTGACTCGATTAGACCCAACATCAAGCCTCCGACCATCGCGCCAGGGATAATCCCAATTCCCCCTAATACTGCTGCTACAAAGGCTTTCAGACCAGGAACAAGTCCCATTAAAGGATCGATCGTATTAAAATAGACACCCATTAGGACACCGGCAGCAGCCGCTAAGGCCGAACCAATGGCAAATGTGAACGAAATTATATTATTCGTGTTAATACCCATTAACAAGGCTGCATCTTTATCGAAGGATACTGCCCGCATTGCCTTACCCATTTTCGTATATTGAACCGTGAAATGCAGGAGACCCATGAGTATAATGGAAGTCAATAGCATAACAATATCACCATATTTAAAAATAACTCCGTAGACAGAATACATGGTTTCTGGAAAGACTGGGGGATAGGTACGGACTTGAGCAGATACAACTAACATGCCCCCATACTGTAAAAATAACGAAACTCCAATTGCTGTTATCAAAGCCGCAATACGAGTAGCATTGCGCAAGGGTTTATACGCAATACGTTCTATGACAACTCCCAAAATGGCAGCTACAATCATTGCAAAAAGCAGCGCTGGTAAAAACGGCAAATGCAAGACACTGGTCGCAAACCATCCAGCATACGCTCCTACCATCATAATTTCTCCATGCGCAAAATTGATTAATTTAATAATTCCGTAGACCATCGTATATCCCAAAGCAATGAGAGCGTAGATACTTCCTAACGACAATCCATTAATAATTTGCTGAAATATCTGTTGAATAATACTCTCCATGATCTCACTCCCTTTTCTGCTAAAACTTTCCAACATAGAAGAGAGAGGGTAAAACTGCTCCCTCTCTCTTTTTTACGGGATGGCCTAATAATAATCTAGACCGCAAAATAACTTATTCTTAGTTAAGATTAATGCTTTCCAAAGGTTGTGTAGGGTTTATTTCCCCTGATAACACATGCTTACGTTACTTGAATTTCGCCTAGTAATCGTCTTTGCCAATTATTACCATACCCAGATCCTTGGTTGTAAGATTGATCTACACGATTGTGTATTGTTAAACGACTATACTTTAACTAAAATCCTCTTTCTCTATTAAAGCCCCAGTCAAGGCTATATTGTAGCGACTGGGGCTCTATACTTATTAAAAACTGTCTTAAATTAGCTCTATGCTTATCTTAGCTATTGTACTAGTTTTAGTCAATACCTTGCCAAGCAACAATGCTATACATTTGTCTCCAGATTATGGATTTACATGTGTTAGCAGTGTTTTCTTACCATCGACCATTTTAATGATAACCGCACTTTTTACTGGGTTGTGAGTTGCAGGATCAACCGTGATGATACCCGTTACCCCATTAAAGTCCTTAGTATTTTCCAAAGCAGTTCTTAACTTTTCAGGATCGGTACTACCCGCCTTTTCGATTGCTGCAATAAGCAATTTAGCTGCATCATATCCGAGAGCTGCTAGAGCATCTGGCTCAGCATTAAACTTTGCTTTATAAGCCTCAACAAATGGCTTTGTGGCTGGATCTTCTGCCCACATGTGATTAACGAAATAAGTATCGTTGAGGTTTGCAGCACCAGCTAACTCTGGTAATTTCGCAGAATCCCAGCCATCTCCTCCGACAAAGGGAACTTTAATTCCTAATTCTCGTGCTTGCTTGACTATCAATCCGACTTCGTTGTAGTAACCTGGCACAAATACGACTTCTGGGTTACTTGCTTTGATCCGAGTTAGGGTAGATTTAAAATCTTTGTCCCCGCCGACATATTGTACAGTTTCGGTGATGCTTCCCCCAGCACCCTCAAGAACTTTTTTGAATTCCGCGGCTAAACCTTTAGAATAATCATCTTTCTGATCGATAAATAAGGCAGCCTTATTTACTTTGAGAGTGTTCAATACGAAATTAGCTGCAACTTTTCCTTGGAAAGGATCTAGAAAACAACTTCTGAAGACCCATTTATTGAGTGAACCATCTTTATTAATGGTAACTTCTGAATTTGTAGCCGTTGGTGTAATTAGAGGAATCTTGTTATCTGCTGAAACAGGTACTGCAGCCTTTGTATTTGAACTGGTAACAGCACCAAGAACAGCTACAACTTTATCTTGCGTAATAAGTTTGGTGATTGCAGCAGTTGACTCTCCAGCCTCAGATTTGTTATCTGCAGTGACGAATTTGAGCTGTTTTCCTAGGACTCCACCTTTTTTGTTTTGATCTTCAAAGGCTAAAGTGACAGAGTTTAAAACCGACTGTCCATAGGTAGCTACTCCACCGGATAACTCTAAGTTACCACCAATTTTAATTTCTGCAGACTCCTTCGGTGCTCCAGCACTACCACAACCTGAAACCAAACCCAACATTAGTAAAGCTGCACCTATTAATAACTTACTTTTTCTCATCTTTATTCCCCCACTTTTCTAAATTAGTTTAAAAACTATGTTCTTAATAATTCGTCAAAAACTTCTCTCTAATACACCTCCGATTTAAACAGAATCCAATGACCCAGACAACAAAAAAGCCCGGCATTGATACCCGGTTGACCCCAATGCACAGTTGTATAACAGTTGAGTGTCAGTTATGTGACAGTTATATGTCAGTTTTTGAAACAACTCCATTTCTGTTTATTCATTTTATAACTGTTGCACCATTGTGTCAATTAGGAAATTCTGTAGCATTACATTAATTAGATTTTAGTATTTCTTTCTCTTATCGCCGATTCGCCTCGTTATTTTCTGATTGTCAAAAAACTCAAGCAGTGGAACAGCATACTTTCGTGAAACACCCCACATTTCTCGCACTTCAGCCACTCCAACCTCGTTATGTGTCTGTAGAAACTCGATTAGACTATTTTTAGCCTGGTTAAGATCAGTATGCCTAAAATAGAATTGATCTATGTGTTCCCATTCTCCGATATCACACAAATATTGGGCATATTCTGGGGCTTGTACTTTTGTAATCCCACAGGCCTCTGCTGTTGTGCTGAGGTCAGGGGGTATGAGTGTTACACTTTGCCACTTTTTGCGTAAGGCATCTAAATCCTTAAGGATATGGGGAGGGATTTTTACCCCTTCATTGGTTTGGACCTTACTGCCGATAATTCGATAAAAACCTCGTACACTGCCAAGCTCTAGAATTGTTTGCCAACGTCTATTTTTCCAACTGATTCCCAGACGTGTTTTTAATTCTTCCCTGCTGATTCCTCCACGCAATGGGTTTGCAGCTTCGTGTTTTTTTACTACGTCGATTAATTTTAGACGCCATCCCTCTGCTGCTACCTTTCCCCAATAGAGAGGGGTATCATCTTCTTGCCATACTTCTAATCGGTTTGATTCCTCTAAAGATCTTAGACTTTCCTCCAATTCTAAAGGATTGACATGTAAGCGAGTTGCTAAATCTGCTCTAGTACGAGGTTCGTCCATTTCTCTTTCTAACAGATCAAGTGGATCCCCTTCGTCTTTAACTCTCATTTGGGCTAGTACGTTTTCCTTGAAACGTTTCTGCTTGAATTCTGCTATACCGAGTACTTTCCCACCGGCAATCGTATGGGGTGGAGAATAGAACCTCAGCACAAACCGATCCCCTGGTGCAGCTAAAACTTGTTCTTCCAAAAGAATCTGTGCAAACCCTTCTTTTCCTGGGGCCAGTTCCTTCTGATCTAGAAGATGTAACCTTCCGAGGATCTCCGTTGTTCCGAGATGAAATCGTACTCGTTGCCGTTGAGTTAAAGGTCTCTCTGCTGAAGGGAGGTTTGTAACCTTTAAATCCAAGATCTGTCCAACCTTAAAGGTGTTCGGCGTTACCAGCACTGAACCTCGCTCTATTTCTGTAACATCTACACCTGCAACATTGACTGCCACTCTTTGACCAGCGCCTGCAGACTTTGTTTTATTGTTATAGACTTGGATCGATCGAATTTTCGCTAAAATATGGTTGGGCTCAATTGCCAGCTCTTGTCCTAGCATTACTGTTCCACTATGAAGTGTTCCTGTCACAACCGTTCCGAACCCCTGGATACTAAAGATTCTGTCTAGTGGCATTCTGACCGGACCAATCGATTTCTTACTCTCTACCTCCGAGAGCAAATCATCAATCGTTTGACGAAGAACGGCAATTCCTTCCCCAGTCAGTGCGGAAACCGGACAAATTTTTGCCTTACTAAAAGCAGTCTCTTTCAGTCCTTCACGCACTTCCTCTTCCATCAGATCAAGCCAATCTTGATCTACGATATCAGCCTTATTTAACACAACAATCCCTCTGGGTATTCCTAGTAATGTCAAAATGTCTATATGTTCTTGGGTTTGTGGCATAATTCCTTCATCCGCAGCAATGACGAGTAATACAACGTCCATTCCACTGGCTCCTGCTAGCATCTGGCGTACAAACCGTTCATGGCCTGGAACATCCACGATTCCAACTTGTCGCCCACTGGGTAATGTCATATGAGCAAATCCCAGTTCGATAGAGATCCCTCGCTGCTTCTCTTCTTTTAGCCTATCCGTTTCAATGCCTGATAGAGCCCTAATTAGTTCAGTTTTTCCATGATCCACATGTCCTGCTGTACCTACTAAATAGTGTCGTTCATCCATTTTTGTTCCCCTTATTAACCTGGTCTTAACCAGAATTTGTTTGTCGACCTCATCTTGGAGTTCCTCTAGACTCTACGCCAATAATAAAAGATTGTTGGTAAAAAGATTAGTCCTAAATAGCCAAACAATGGATAGATAAGTTGTACAATCTGCGAGAATTTTACCCCTGCTAATGGCAAAAGTAGAATTAGGAGAATAACTGTTGCATACCCATAACTTATTTTTCCCGAATCCGCGATTCGACTGACAAGACCAAAGCCATTTCCTACTGCGGCTGTGATCATTGCCAACCATAGTACGACTACGTAGAAAAACCCAGGCCATTCTCCTAACTTACCTGCAATAGCAACCATCGGAATTTCCAAAACCCAGATGTCCGGAAACCGAAGTAATGACATTCCTATAGCAAAGGCAAATAACCCGAGTGCAACCCCGCCTAAAACTGCACCTAAACGTGCACCCCTCTTCTGAATCTCTCGTCCAAGGGAAGCGAATACCACCATCGCTAACGTTGCATTAAATGAAACATATAGAACTGCCGAGAGAGCCCAATTTTTGATTATAGGATGCGGCAACATCGAAACGTGCTCATTATCTCCAGAAGAGATCAAAAGAATTGATGCAGCTGTAATACCTAGGCAAAAGACAAATTTCAAGGGTATAAGAACAGAATTGATCCACAATACTCCTTCGCCACGGTACCATAAGGCTAATGCGATGATTAAGCCTGTTAAGAAGATTCCTAACCATTTGGAAAATCTAAAATACTCATAAAACAACGCACCACTACCTGATATCATGGCCATCATACCTACAAACAGTAAGATGCTAACCAGCCAATCAGCCCAACGCCCCAACTTAGGGCCGAGGAGACGATCAAAAAACTCGTTATAGGACGAAACCTTCCATCTTTCCTGCAATTCTAGCGTGCCCCACCCTAGAAGAGAAAACAGAACTGAACTTAGGATTATTCCCACTAAGCCCCAATGCCCAAACCGTACAAAAAATTGCTGGATTTCTTGACCAGAGGCAAAACCAGCTCCCATGACTGCACCGACGTATGTAGCGGCAACCTGAAATGTTGTTTTCCATTGCATTTGAACTCCCTCCTCGCCATCATGCATATGGCTTGAATAGGGATTTCATGCATAAAAAGGATAGTATTTGGAAAAAATTATACTACGTACTAGATTTGATCATTACATGTTAGGGGGCAGCTTGTGAGTTTATTTTCTATATTAACTGAAACTCAAAAAATTAAAGCCCATGTTGATGACTGCGCTGCTAAGGTAAAACTTGAAACGCGTCTATCTGATCTTTTTATATCCACAAGGAAACGCCCTGCTGTCATACTATGTATTGGGACTGATCGCTCAACAGGAGATGCATTAGGTCCCTTAATTGGGACGCATTTAACACGACAGACCCTACCACAACTTCATGTTTATGGGACCTTGGATGAACCCGTACATGCAACTAATCTTGAAGAGACTATCCGTTTTATTGAGCAAACCTACCAGAATCCATTTATAATTGCTGTTGATGCCTGTTTGGGACGAATGGATTCTGTAGGTTGTATTACCTTAGCTGATGGTCCCCTAAAACCAGGTGCAGGAGTTCATAAGCAATTACCCAAAGTGGGAGAAGCGCATATAACAGGGATTGTAAATGTGGGAGGGTTTATGGAATATATGGTTCTGCAAAATACTCGACTGAACATTGTCTGGCGGATGTCTGAAAATATTAGTACACTAATTACTCAATCCTATCTCAGAGTACGACGCATCTAGACTACTAAATCTTTACGCCTTGCATGGCCTTAGTTATGACTTCTTTCTCCTCATCTGAAAGAGAATAAACAGAATGGCCTCCTACAATTGGTTTTGCGTAAACCCTTGCCTCTTCACGATTATGAATTGAACTAAGTACGATTCCATTTCCCTCTTGACTAATCAGCGCACATGCAAAACTCAGGTCACTTCCCACATTTTCGAATGCTCTAAATCTGAGCAACTCTGCTCTATCTACACTAGCACGCAGTTTCAATTCTACAGGGTTTAACCTAGCCTTACATTTTTCAATTTCTTGTTCAAGCTTACGCATTTTTTGATTACTTTCATCTAACAATATATCCATTTGATTGCCCGACATAAATGTTTGCAAAGATACATAGGCAGATTCAAATCGTTTCATGCGTCGATACAGTAAAAGGGATATCAGAACAGAAATTACAAGGATTACTCCTAATCCACTTATACCCCACCAAATCCAAGGAATTAACTCTTCTAGCATTGTCAATAATCTTTCCTCCTCTGCTAGTCATACAACTTATGAATTGTACATAACTAAGCTATTACATACCGAGATGCATTCTAGTGAACAAAAAGGTTATGGGAACCGCCAAGAAGATCCCTAATATTAGATTACCCACTTTGATCTCTTTTATTTCTAAAATATTAATTCCAATGCCTACAATAAGTAATCCGCCTGTTGCACCCATTTCAACAATCACTTGTGGGGAAAGAATCCCCTGAAGCATACCGGCTGCCATAGTAATTGCACCTTGGTATAAAAATACTGGAACTGCTGATACTAAAACACCAATTCCCATAGAAGAAGCAAATACAATTGCTGAAATTCCATCTAACATCGATTTAGCATAGAGTATGTTATGATTGCCACTTAGCCCACTTTCTAACGAACCCATTATAGCCATCGCGCCAACACAGTATATTAAACTGGCAGTGACAAATGCTTTTGTAAATCCGGCACCTTTTCCATTTTTCGAAAACTTTCGTTCTAGCCACTGACCAAGGTGTTGTAAACGCAGCTCAATATCTATCCGCTCACCCATAATACCCCCCAATACTAGACTTGAAATGATTACTAAGGGGTTCTTTGTTTGTAGTGCCATGCTACCACCGATCAGTAAGACTGATAATCCAATCCCTTGGATTACAGTTCTTTTAATTTTATCCGGCAGAGTCTGTCCGAATAACAAACCCAGTACTCCACCCAATAAAATAGCTAGAGTATTCACTATAGTTCCTAACACCTTAACAGTTACCTACCTTTCATAGTCCTTAATGCTCTCGGAACGGTGCCAGAACAACCGATTATATACTCCGCGCAATTAAGCCTTAACTTTTTAGAGTTTATAATACTTCTTAAGCCGATAATCGCTATTACGATAGTTTAAAATGTTCCACGTGGAACATTATTTCTATTTACAAGGTCAGATTTCAATACAAGTGCTCACTAAAACCACATATACTATGGATACTTCTACGCAAAATTACAGGCTGCTAAAGTACAGTCTGGCACAATCGGAAGTATCGGTTTTAAAGGTCTTCGTATGAGTATCAGTATCTTGACCTACAAACTGAACCTTATCATCAATTGAGGACATATATATCCTTCAACATTACCGTTACCGCAAACTTCAAAATATGTGATGTGTTTTGTGTAACAAGTCTGATGTTCAACGAACATATGATAATTTCTTCAACATTATCGCAGTGTTGGTCATAGTGGAATGTACTCGGTTTATTGTTTAGCGACCATCAAGTACATTTACACTAACCATATTATTCACATATCTAAGAATGTTTTTAAAAGTTATGCACATCTTCAAGTAATTTAATTCTCTTGAAGTAAGAAAGTAGCTACTTATAACGATTAATCGAATGGAAAATAGCAGTATTATCTAATATATCTTACTTTAAATGATAAACCGGTATTGCATATAGCCATTTACCCTAACTCTTATAAACGCTTATATTATATAGCTTAATAATTGATGATCAATGAAAAACTTTTCGTGGGCGAGCTTCTTGATCACTAATGTCGCCAAGAACGTTTGATGTTGTCTCTAAAGCACCTAATAATACTGAGTTTAATATTTCTCGAAATTACTATGTTTTTTAAAAAGAATGTTCCACGTGGAACATCAGATTCTAAGGAACTAGTTAGAAATAATAAATTAATTAAATAACAAGTACCAAAATAGGAAATTTGAAGTTGTTTAGCAAATGGCAGAAATCAACTTGCCTAAACATGATAGTTCATAGAGATAATTGTTCCACGTGGAACATTATTCAATCGATACGAACGTTCCATAATTCTAGAAGTCGATTCAGTTCATCCTCTGAGAAATATTGAATCTCAATCTTCCCGCGTTTAAAGTCTCCCTTTACATGAACCTTTGTTTGAAAGCTAGATCTCAGACGATCCTCAACATTACGCAGTAGAGGAGGGTACTCCGGAGAGGACCTAACCTTTTGAGCTTTATCAGTTGTCTTCTCAGACAGTTTATTGATAAGAAACTCTGTCTCGCGTACAGATAACTGTTCCTGAGCTGCTTTTTGGGCGATCAATACTTGAATAGAGGGGTCATTAACTCCTAATAAGACTTTAGCATGGCCTAGAGAAATAGTGTTAACCCTTAGAAGCTCAAGTATCGCTTTAGGCAATTGTATGACTCTTAATAAATTAGCAACAGTAGTCCGTGCTTTACCAACCCGTTGGGCAATCTGATCTTGAGTCATACCATATTCCTCGATAAGTCGTTTATACGCTAAACCCTCTTCAACGGGAGATAAATCAGCACGTTGGATATTCTCAATAAGTGCTCTTTCAGCCATTTCTTGATCACTGCATTCCTGAACAATGCAGGCCACTTTATTAAAACCCGCAATCTGTGCAGCTCTTAAACGCCGCTCCCCTGCAATAACGCAATAATGTTCTCCGTCAGGTCTCACTAATATAGGCTGAAGTAAACCATGTAAGCGCAGTGAATCTGCTAAATCATTGATTGAATCCTGATCAAACTCTTTTCTCGGTTGATCAGGATTTCGTTTTAGTTCAGAAATAAGGATTTCCTTAATACAAGGGTCGTCCCCACGTTCATCGGATAACAGCGCTTGAAGACCACGGCCAAGTCCTTTTTTAGACACGCTCTAAAACCTCCTTCGCCAAGTCACTATAAACCTCCGCACCCCTTGAACGAGAATCATAACTATTGATTGCCTTTCCATGACTAGGGGCTTCACTGAGACGGACATTGCGTGGAATTATAGTACGGAATACTTTCTGTGGGAAATACTTCTTCACCTCATCGACCACTTGTATGGCTAAGTTAGTTCGTGCATCGAACATAGTTAAGAGGGCTCCAATAATATTTAAAGAAGGGTTAACGTGTTTTCTGACTCTATCTAAAGTACTCATTAAGAGGGTCAATCCCTCTAAGGCATAGTACTCACATTGAATAGGAATTAAAACATCAGATGCGGCAGTTAAGGCATTTAGGGTGAGAAGACCCAGTGACGGAGGACAATCAATTAAAACGAAGTCATAATTTTGTTTTACACTGTCAATCGAGGATTTCAATTTACCTTCACGTGAAATCTGGGAGACTAATTCTATTTCTGCACCTGCCAACTCAATTCGAGCAGGCACAACAAAAAGATTCTTTTGATATGATTTTTGAATTACATGTTCAAGAGGAATATCATTGATTAAGACATCATAAATGCAAGAAGTCAATTTATGCTTTACAATTCCCATTCCACTTGTAGCGTTTCCCTGTGGGTCTAAATCAATGAGCAGAACACGTTTGCCCAATTCTGCTAAACAGGCACTAAGATTTATTGCTGTCGTGGTCTTGGCGACACCGCCTTTTTGATTAGCAATAGCAATCACTTTAGTCATCAATAAAGCTCACCTCCCTTTTTCTGTCTTAAATAACTGCAAAATACCCATACTCTAGATACTATCAAACCCCTCTCAATAAAAAAAGCGCTTTTAACGCTTTTTATGATAAATATTAAATATATATAGTTTTATGCCCCAATTGCAGTAATTTTAGGCAATGGCTGATACCGACTTTTTTTGAGTGGTTCAGCTTTTATAACTTGTCCATTAACTTTAACTGTTCGAGTAGTGTTAACAATATATCCTTGCTGTCCTTCTTGTTTAACAAGAGTCTGACCGCGTGCCAGTGTCTCATCAACAAGTCGTTCCTCGACAAAAGGAATAACAGACTCTATCGTATTTGCAATAACCACCTCTTGACCGGGATTGACCTTTCCATAGAGTTCTATCGTAATTGTGTTATTACCGAGTTTAGTTCGAACTAAAAGATATCCACCAGTGTTATTTAAAAACTTAAGATCAAGATCCGGAAAAGCAACTGTTGCATCCTGCCCTAGAGGAACATAAGAAATAGCCAGATCATGATTACTTCGCTGAGTAACAGAAAGGTTAGCTAGAATCCCAGTATTATATAAGGTACTAGATACCTGACATATTCCTCCAGCCAGACCCGGCACAAATTGTCCGTTGACAATAATGTAGGCGTCCAAATACCCAGCCTCAACAGTTCTTTCACCCACAATTTGATTGAACGATAATGTACCGTCCGGCTTAATAATCGCTCCATCTAAAGCCTTCGCAGCTAGGCGAACATTTTCAGATCTTGCAGTTTGTGAAGAATCAAATCGGGTTGTATAAGTGGAGAGTAAGCCCGTGATTTTTTGTTCTTCAAGCTGAGACGCAGTTAGTAGAGGAGTTTTACTTTTGAATTCGAGTCTAATCTCAGGTCCTGGTTTATAGACGTTAATACCTTTGATCTTTTGAATTAATGCCTCAGTATTGATCATTCTTCCGACTTGTTCACCCTTAATAAGCATTGTATTTTGAGGAGTAATCATAAATGAAGCATCCGTCGCAAGCTTATTAAACTCAGCAAAGTTCTTGTTGATCGTTTCGACTAATTTAGTTTCATTCCAATCCTGTTCTAAATCTAACTCTATGCCATTCGAAGCTGACATCTTACTAAAAACTTTGTCCTTTAATGAGCCACTCCTACCATAATCATAGGCCAGCTTAAGTGCCGATTCGGCCGATACAATGAGTCCCAATTCTTCTAAGGTTACTTCATGTGAAAATTCATCGAGCTCCAGTTGTATAGTTTGATTCTTTAAGCGATGGATTTCTTTGTCCATTGCCTCTCTGGCAAGTTTTTCGGATAAGTTACTCACGTTAACTCCAGATATCTTTACTCCTTCGACAATCAAGTGATGATCCCATGAATAGAAAAGTAAGTAAAGGCCTGCCGAACCAAATAATATGAATAGCAATCCAAGCGTTATCTTTACTGCTTTTATTCTAAATAGTCGACTGATACTATTCCGAAAGCTCTTTCCTAGACTCTGATTTCTCTCATAAACTTCACTTACAGCAACTTCTTCATGACTCCTGGCTCTTTGATGTTGTGATTCTTTCAAAATGCCCCCCCTAGGGTCAACCTCAATCGACCAAATTATATACTAGTTCTTTAATTCGACGTTCATTCTAGATATCCTTTACTATTTTGTATAAAAAAGAGCCTCACTTTCTCAAGTAACGCCCTATTTAAACAATTAATTTCATTTAATAGGTTTTTTTGCAGGTGTACCAGCCTGGCGGGGATAAATTGAAGCGGTTTGCTGAATCTTGCGAATCAGAATGACAGCCCTATGTTCAACACCCTCTCCAAAGTTAAAATGTATAATATCCTCAAATTTACCACCTACAACACTTAGGGCCTTTTGAGATTCAGCCAATTCTTCCTCTGCCTGTAATCCCTTTGGAGCTAGAAAGAGTCCATTCACCTTCAGAACAGGAAGGGCATATTCTAGCAAGACTGGAAGACGAGCCACCGCACGAGAGCTAACAGTATCGAAGGAGCCTCGGAATCGACCGTCTCTGCCGAAATCTTCTATTCGAGCATGAACAGTTTTAATACCCTGTAAAGCTAACTCCTCGATGACAATGTCGAGAAAGTCTAATCGTTTTTTCAAAGAATCCAATAAAACAACCTTTAAATCAGGGCGTAGGATCTTAAGCGGAATACCAGGAAACCCAGCTCCAGTTCCTAAATCCGCAAAGGATTTACCTTCAATAAATTTTGAAAGAACCATAGAATCTATAAAATGCTTTAAAATGACTTCTTTAGGTTCAATAATTCTCGTTAAATTGAGTTGCTCGTTCCATTCAAGTAGAAGGTCACCGAATCTACAGAGTTGAGTCAACTGCACTTCTGTTAATTTTAACCCAATATGCTCATAGGTTAACCCTTTAATTAAAGACGCATGCTCATCAAACATCCGTTAGTTGTTACCTCCCCTACGTCGTTGTTCTAAAAAAACGAGTAAGACAGAAATATCAGCTGGACTAACACCCGTAATTCTAGAAGCCTGCCCTAAGTTTTGAGGGTGGACTTCTAAAAGCCTTTGTCTACCTTCAGTTGATAATCCGCGGATCTCCCCATAAGCAAGGCCTAATGGAAGTGAGCGTTCTTCAAGCTTCGAAAATTTCTCGATATCAGCCCACTGCTTTTCAATATACCCCGAATATTTTGTTTCCGTCTCTACCTCTTCTAACACTTCCTGATCAAAAGCCTTTAACTCAGGAATAAGCCTTTCTAAATGGGAAAAGGTAATTTCTGGTCTTCGAATTAAATCTTGAGCACTAATTCCGCCCCTCGTCGGAGTTGATTTAGCTTCAGCCATTACTTGCTGCAAGTCTTCTCGCAGAGGGGAAAAAACCGTTGATTTCAAGAGCTCTTTCACATGTTCGTAATTCTTCTTCTTATCCTGAAAACGCTTCCAGCGCTCATCATCAACTAATCCTATCGATCTTCCAATTTCTGTTAACCTTAGATCAGCATTATCCTGACGCAGAACAAGCCTATATTCCGCTCGTGACGTTAAAAGACGATAGGGTTCCTTCACTCCTTTTGTCACTAAATCATCAATTAAGACACCGAGATAAGCATCTGATCGACGCAAAGTAAACGGCTCTTTACCTAAAGATCGAAGTGCAGCATTAATTCCAGCAATTAATCCTTGTGCTGCAGCCTCCTCATAGCCTGATGTTCCATTTAATTGCCCTGCAGTAAATAACCCTGATATCTGGCGCACCTCTAAACCAAGAGAAAGTTGATGGGGTAAAACGTAATCATACTCAATTGCATATCCAGGCCGTAGCATACGGACATTTTCCAATCCGGGTATACTCTGTAATATTTGAACCTGAACTTCCTCAGGCATACTGGTTGATAATCCAGCCATATAAAGCTCGTCACTTTGCCAGCCCTCGGGTTCTAAGAATATTTGATGAGCATCACGTTGAGCAAAACGAACGACTTTGTCCTCAATTGATGGACAATAACGGGGACCAATACCTTCAATCTTTCCAGAATACATAGGTGCACGATAAAGATTGTTGCGAATAATCTCATGGGTTTGGGTTCCAGTATATCCTAACCAACAGGATACTTGCTTTGAAGGGTCTTGATGCCAAAACTGACTCTCTGTAGGCATAAAGGAAAAGCGCCAAGGGGTATCATCCCCTGGTTGAATGCGAAACTTTGTATAATCAACAAACTGGCGATGAATCCGAGGGGGTGTACCTGTCTTAAACCTACCCAGTTCAATTCCACACTCTCTAAGTGAATCTGAAAGAGACATGGCAGGCATCTGTCCATTCGGTCCGCCTTGGTGCATAGCAGCACCGATGATAATTCGTCCTCTTAAATATGTGCCACTTGTTAATACAACGCTGGCAGATTCAAATCGAGCTCCAGTTCGAGTCACAACTCCAACAATTGAGTTTTGTTCAACAACAATAGTTTCAACCAACGCCTGAATTATGGTAAGTCTGGGTTGTGACAAAAGGATATTTCGCATCCGACTATGATACGCCTGTTTATCGGATTGAATACGTAAGGCATGCACGGCAGGGCCTTTCCCAGTGTTAAGCATTTTAACTTGTAAGGAAGTCTCATCAGCAACTATGCCCATTTGACCACCAAGAGCATCAATCTCCCTCACTAAGTGTCCTTTAGCTGGGCCTCCAAGGGATGGATTACAAGGCATATGGGCGATCGTATCCAGATGTAAAGTCAGCAGGAGTGTTTCAGATCCAAGTCTAGCCGAAGCAAGTGCTGCCTCACAACCTGCATGTCCTGCGCCAACTACTATAACATCATACTTTCCAGCAAAATATTCCAATGTTTGACCTACTTTCCGATACAAAATCGAGAAAAAATATCTTCGAGAAGCGATTCTTGCACATTATGTCCCGTAATTTCGGAAGCATATTGTAAAGCTTGGCGTATATCAATTGAAAGTATATCCCAAGGCATTCCTTGCTGTAAACTTTTTAATGATTGTGATAAAGCATTGTCACACCGTTCTAGAGACGTAATCTGCCGTACATTGGAGAGAAATGGCTCATTGGTTCCGATAGCCTCACCCTGGTAGACTCGTTTACGAATTTCCTTTTCAAGCTCATCAAAACCCTGTAGTTGTAGAACAGAAATTGGAATCCAAATACCTTTCTCGTTGCTCCAAATATTAGTTTGACCTTGTTCTAGTAAATCAATTTTATTGACAAGTACAATCACCTTATCAGAGTAACTATCAAGTATATGTCGTTCTACCTCAGTCAGTGGCAAATTAGCCTGTACCACTAATAGAATTAATTCAGCAGTTTTTAAGGCCTTCCAAGTTCTCTCTATGCCAAGACGCTCCACCAGATCATCACTCTCGCAAATACCAGCGGTATCAACCAATTGTAATAGAATTCCACCAACACTAACAGATTCTCGGATCTCATCACGGGTTGTACCAGGGATATCTGTCACAATAGCTCGTTCCTCATGTAAAAGTGCATTTAACAAACTAGATTTACCAACATTAGGCTGTCCTACAATAACAGTAATTAACCCATCTCTTAAGATCTTACCTGTTTTACTTCCTTCTAAAAGAAGTTTTATATCTGCATGAGCTTTGTTAATCATTGATTCAAGAGACTCCCGATCTAAGCTTTCAACATCATCTTCAGGAAAATCAATACCCGCTTCGATAAAGGCGAGGATTTCTAAAATCTCTTCACGTAATGCTAAAATTGTCTCTGAAAGTCCTCCACTCAATTGAGATAGAGCCAAATTCGCAGATGTCTCAGTGCGGGAACTTATTAAATCAATGACTGCCTCCGCTTGAACTAAGTCAAGCTTTCCATGTAAAAAAGCTCGTTTAGAGAACTCACCAGGCTCCGCTAATTGGGCACCATGTCGGAGAATAGCTTGTAGAATTCGCTGGGCAATAAATAAGCCACCGTGACAATTAACTTCATAAACATCTTCTCCTGTGTAGGAGGAGGGGGCCAACATTCTCCCAACAAGTACTTCGTCTAAAACCCGATTGTTATCACTAAAAAAACCCCGATTTAAAGTAAACTTTTCTCCGCGTAACCAACGTTCTTTATTGCGTGGTTCAAAGCATTCTTCAATAATCTCGGTCGCTTTAGGGCCACTCATCCGAATGATATGAATACTTGCATCACCTATGGCCGTTGCCATAGCAACGATAGTATCTAGCAAAACAACTCATCTCCAATAATAAAAATTGCTATTCTTTATTCTTTTCAAGTAAACAACATCACATACCAACTATCTAATGAGATAGAAATTATATGGGGGAGTCTGACTGTACAAAAAAGAGGGGGTTATTCCCCCTCTATCCTCTTTTAAGTGCTATGACAACACGACGATTTGGATCATCACCTTCACTAAATGTAGATATTCTGGTTTCATCCTGTAAGGAAGTGTGAATTATGCGCCGTTCATGAGCATTCATTGGCTCTAAAACAATTCTCGTTCCATTCCTCTTAACCTTTTCAGATAATCTTTTTGCTAGACGGATGAGTGTTTCTTCTCGGCGTTGTCTATACCCTTCCACATCAACAATAATTCGAACTCTTTCTGATAATCTCTTGGCCACAGCTAAATTCGTTAAATACTGAAGAGCATCTAATGTATCCCCGCGTCGACCGATCAAAATTCCAAGCTCAGGCCCCGTAATATTAATATGCCAATGTTCGCCGGTATTACTGACCTGAGTATCTGCCTTAACCTGTATTGATTGACAGATTTTTTCAATGAATTCAATAGCCAATGCTCCAGGATTATCTTCATAAAAAACTCTTACTCTTGCTAGAGTGGTCCCAAATAGCCCAAATAAGCCTTTTTTAACGGGTTCTTCTAATACTTCAACTTTAACACGATCACGATCTACAGCTAACTCCATAACACCAGCGCAAATCGCCTCTTCAACCGTTTTCCCGGTTTTCTCTGCAATCCTCATGAACGATCCTCCTCACGCCTTCCACGTTCCTATATTGCTTTTTTTGTTTGACTAGACAATCGCTTATTTATAAAAAGCTGTTGGAAAATCGAAACAACGTTCATAGTTACCCAATATAAGGCCAATCCCGCTGGGACTGTAGCACTAATGTAAGCGAAAAATATTGGCATCATATAAAGCATAGTCTTCTGGGTAGGATCCGTAGTTGCATTAGGACTCGTTAATTTTGTCTGCAAATAGGTCGTAGCAGCGGCGAAAATCGGTAAAACTAAATGATATGAAGGTGCAAATCCGTAAGTTTTAATTAAATCAAAGCCTAGAAACCAATGGGCTGCAGCATTTGCTGGATCGTAAGGAAAATTAAGTAATGTACTATACAATGCCCAGAAAATTGGTAATTGAACAAGTATAGGCAGACAACCACCTAAAGGGTTTACCTTATGTTCTTTATATAACTCCATAACGGCTAGATTAGCTTTTTCTTTATCATTTTTATGTTTTGCTTGAATTGCCTTAATCTTAGGTTGTAAATCAACAGTCTTTCGCATTGAAGCCATTTGTTTATAAGTTAATGGGAAAATCAAAGTTTTAATTAAAATAGTTAAGAGAATAATCGCCACACCATAATTAGGAAGACCGATAGAAGCAGATAAGTTATAAAGTATATTTAGTAAATAAGTCATCCATTCAACAATAATACTCACAAAAGCCCTCCTTAAACTGGGTCATGCCCACCAGGGTGAAACGGATGACACTTAAAGATCCGTTTAATTGATTTCCAAAGTCCTTTAATAAGCCCATATTTTCGTAACGCTTGAATAGAATATTCTGAACAACTGGGATAAAAGCGACATGTTTGCCCTTTTATAGGCGAAATAACTATCTGATATAGACGAATCAATCCAACTAAGATTATCTTCATTCAAGTTTACTCACTTTAATTAGTGTATTAGCATTTTTAAGCATATTCATCATATATCTTTCTACTTCGATGAAGGAAACTCCTTTGATTCTCGCCCTCGCAATAAAAATTATTTGTATATCATTTCTGATTTCCGAAATATGAAGCCGGATAACTTCTCGCATCAGTCTTCTGGCCCTATTTCTTTGAACAGAATTTCCAACTTTCTTGGAGGCAATAAAACCAAACCGTTTAGGACCTTTAATAAGGTACATTGCTACATATTTTACCGAGTAATTTCTACCTTCTTTAAAGATAGTTTTAAAGCTCGATTTACGGCGTAAGCGGAACTTTCTTTGTAACATAACTCCTCCAAAGCTTACATACCTTTCAATCTCTATTCTAACTCTTATTGCTTTGATTTAAACGTTTTAGAAAAATATTAATGCTTGTCAGAAAAATTTATTTAAAAAAAGGCCACATAATTGCGGCCTTAAACTGATAATTTTTTCCGACCTTTTAAACGACGGCGCTTTATTACATTTCGCCCCGTTGGCGTACTCATTCTACTCAAAAAACCGTGAACGCGTTTATGACGCCTATTCTTCGGTTGATAAGTTCTCTTCAATTTAACGACACCTCCTTTATTTCAAACCAGAAAAACATCCCATGTAATCAAACTTACTTAGAGATTATACTCTAAAAAAATTTAATCTGTCAAGCAAAGGACTTTGTTAAGATGTGGATAACCTCAAGTTTAAAAGTTATCCACTGTGAATAATTTTTTGAAACTGACTATCTACCTGTTGATAACCCCGTGAAAACTTGATATTATATTTGCACAGCCCCTTACGACAACAATAAATCGTGTAATAGTTATTCACAACACGTAATTTATTTAAGTTATCCACAAATGTGTATAAGTTTGTGTATAACTTTTTTATTGTCATCATTCCTACAATTTTAGACAAGGGAGGTCCGTCCATGCCACCACAACCTGTGTCGCCCCAATTATTGTGGCAGGAAACTTTAGCAAAACTGAAAAATGAACTATCCAAGCCGAGCTTTGAAACATGGTTAAGCTCCACAAGGCTTCTTCATATCGAGGGCGATACGCTAATCATTAGTGTTCCTAATGACTTTGCTAAGGACTGGCTGGAAAGCCGTTATGCATCCTTGATTCGATCTTCAGTTCAATCAGTCTTAGGCCATTCAGTTAGTCTCCGTTTCATTATTCCTTCTCCTGAAGTTTCTTATGCCGAAGACAAAGTAGTCCCTAAACAGGATTCCTTTGTTATCCCTAAGCCTAGCGATCCTCTGCCTAATTCCCTTAATTCAAAATACATTTTTGAAACATTTGTTATCGGTAACAGCAACCGTTTTGCCCATGCTGCTTCTTTAGCTGTTGCAGAATCACCCGCTAAGTCCTACAATCCTCTATTTATATATGGAGGGGTTGGTTTAGGAAAAACCCATCTTATGCATGCAATTGGGCATCATGTTCTACAACGATCCCCCAATACAAAGGTTCTTTATGTTTCCAGTGAAAAATTCACAAATGAATTGATTGACTCGATTAGAGACGAAAACTCTATTGAATTTCGTAATCATTACCGTAACGTAGATATTCTGCTGATCGATGATATTCAATTTTTAGCAGGCAAAGAACGAACTCAAGAAGAGTTTTTTCATACGTTTAATGCACTTCATGAAGCCAATAAGCAAATTATTATTTCTTCAGATCGTCCACCTAAAGAAATTCCCACTTTAGAAGATCGCTTACGCTCGCGTTTTGAATGGGGCCTTATCACAGATATTCAAGCACCTGATTTGGAGACCCGAATAGCAATCCTTAGGAAAAAAGCTAAATTAGAGAATCTACAGGTTCCGAACGAAGTTATGGTCTACATTGCTGATAAAATTCATTCCAACATTCGTGAACTCGAAGGTGCACTTATAAGGGTAATGGCTTTTGCTTCTCTTAGTTCATTCCCTATAACGACTGAAGTCGCAGTAGAGGCATTAAAGGATATTATTCCCGCCAATAACACCAAGCAAATTACAATTGAAATTATTCAACAATCCGTAGCAGGATATTTCCATATGTCTCCTCATGAGTTTAAAGCTAAAAAAAGAACCCGCGAAGTAGCCTTTCCCCGACAAATCGCCATGTACCTTTCTCGTCAACTTACTGATTCTTCTTTACCGAAAATTGGGGAAGAGTTCGGTGGGAGGGATCATACGACCGTAATGCATGCTCATGATAAAATTACACAAGCTATCCTTAATGATCCCTTACTCGAAAAAAAAGTAAATGAGATGATTCAACGAATTCAATCTGAGTAAACGTAGGATTAAAGGATATGTTAATAACTTGTCTATAAATACTTGAAAACTAAATTTTACAGTTCTATTTGTGGACATGTGGATAACCTCAATCCGTTTGTCCACACCTTTTTCAACATACATTTTAGCAGTAAATTAGCGCTATACGTATACTTATCCACATGTTGACAAGTAATACTACTATAACGACTACTTATTATCCTATTATTAATAACCTCTGTTTAGAACATGTAAGAAAAATTTATAGGAGGATTCGATAGATATGAAAATCTTCTGTTCCAAAGATGCCTTGCTTTCAGGTGTAAATGCTGTTCAAAAGGCTATATCAAGTAAGAACACACTACCAGTCCTTCAAGGAATTTTGATGACAACCGAACAACAGTCTTTACAATTTGCAGCAACTGATCTTGAAATGGGGATTCGATGTGAAGTAACCTCAAATGTTACAGAAGAAGGAACAATGGTAGTTCCAGCAAAACTCTTCTCCGAGATTGTTCGTAAACTACCTGACACAACTATAACTTTAGAAGAAAAGGATAAATCAATCACCATTTGTTATTACGAGTCCGAAATTGTCCTAAATGGCTATGATCCAGAAGAATTCCCCTTGTTGCCAGACCTTATGGATCCGATTACCTTTTCTTTACCAACCGTAATTTTCAAAAATATGATTAGACAGACTGTATTTTCGTGTTCTACTGAAGAAAATCGACCAGTATTCACGGGTACTCTTCTACAAATTGAAGGTACAAATATTCGATTAGTAGCAACGGATACACACCGCTTAGCGTATAGTATTTCTGAAATATCTAATACAGAAGAATCACGTTTTAGTGGAATTATTCCAGCAAAAACACTAACCGAAATATATCGCCTATTGAGAGATGAAGATGAAAATTTAACCATTAGCTATGGTAATAATCAAGTTGTATTTCAATTTGGATCTATATATTTGATATCCCGACTTATTGAGGGACAATTTCCAAACTACAAACAAGTTATTCCCCAGAGCTGTGAAACAAAAGTCATTTTAAGTGTAAAAAAACTTTTAGAAGCAGTAGAACGTGCCTCAGTACTTACCCGTGATAAAAGCGGAGCAAATATCATTAGAATTAGCGTGGAAAATAATGAATTAAAAATAGATCAAACGTCTGAATTGGGTAAAATTTCAGAGCAGATCGACGTTGAGATGGAAGGTAAAGATGTAACAATTGCCTTTAATGCAAAATTTCTTATTGATGCGCTAAAAGTAATTGATAGTGATCAAATTTTATTTGAATTATCAGGGCCATTTAGTCCAGGAGTAATCAGACCTATAGACAATAGTAATTATATATATCTTGTATTGCCGATCAGGACGTCATAATTGAATTATGATAATTAAGAACTTTCATCTCCAAAATTTTCGTAATTATATTGATGAGAACGTAAAGTTTATGCCTGGTACTAATATTTTGATAGGTGATAATGGTCAAGGTAAAACGAATATTGTTGAAGGAATTTATTATCTCCTGACAGGAAAGTCATATAGAGTACAAAGGGAACAAGACCTATTGCGCTGGGAACAAAGTGAGTTTCATCTGTACGGAGACTTCGTTTCCAAAGATCACAGAATCTCTTTAGAAAGTCATTATAGAAATAAAAAGAAAATGATCAAGATTAACAAAGTGCCCTGTCAGCGCTTATCAGATTTTGTGGGTACCATTAATGTAGTTTTCTTTTCTCCGGATGACCTTATAATGATCAAAGGAGGGCCTTCCGAAAGAAGAAGGTTTTTAGACTTACATATTGCCCAAATGCGTCCAGGACACGTAAGCATTCTTAATGCTTATAACAAGGTTATTCAACAAAAAAGCGCGCTTCTAAAAACATATTTAGAAAAATCTCATAAATATTCACAGTTGCAACTTTGGAATGAGCAAATAATTGAGTTAGGTAAAAAAATAATTCTTAATCGGGCAGACATGACCGAACGATTGCAAGCTGCAGCAGACTCAATTTATGCTAATTTAACGTCTGAACAAGAAAAAATGCAGGTTTTTTATCTTGCTTTGGGTAAAAAAAATATTAGCGAAGCTATTTCTGAATATCCAAAAATACTTCATGATAAATTGGATCAAGAAATAGAGCGCCAAATGGTATTAGTAGGGACACACCGCGATGACCTTCAAATTCTTTTAAATGATAAACCTGCACGTCTATTTGCTTCACAAGGACAACAGCGATCGATCGTCTTAAGTCTAAAGCTAGCTGAATTAGAGATTATAAATCAGGAAAAAGGGGGGTATCCTCTTCTTCTTCTAGATGATGTATTGTCTGAATTAGACCGTTTTAGGAGAGAATACTTAATAAAATTCATTGAGTCATCACGGATTCAAACGATAATAACTATGACAAGTGCTGAAACTCACCAGTTAGGTGAGATGTATCGTGTGGAAAAGGGACGTATAAGGAGGGAGCCTTAGATGTATTTACATCTTGGAGGAAATATTCTTATTAAAAAAGATAAGATAGTTGCAATGATTGACTTAGATACAACAAAGAAAGGGCAAACAAACCAAGATTTTATTAGTAAACTCAATAAAGATAAAAATTTAAACTATATTTGTGAACCAGGAAATGAAAAAACCCTAATTGTTACAAGGAATGAACTATTTTTCTCACCTATTTCTTCTACAACATTATTTAAACGTTCATTTGATGATAAAGTTAATGATTATAATTAGAGCAATTTTCCAATTATTAGTTACATTAAATTGAATCAGTTAAATATATGGTGTACAATAAAAAGGTTGAAGGTATTTTTTGGGAGGAAAAGGCTTTGCAAGAAAATAATGATGTACAAGTTCAGAATAGGGATGATAATTATAATGCAGGGCAAATAGAGGTTCTAGAAGGACTTGAAGCCGTACGTAAACGCCCTGGTATGTATATTGGCTCCACAAGTACCCGTGGACTTCATCATCTCGTATATGAAATAGTCGATAATAGTATTGATGAGGCATTAGCCGGTTTCTGCAATAAGATTGATGTTATGATTCATGAAAACAACAGTATTACAGTGGTCGATAATGGACGAGGGATTCCTGTTGATATTCATACTAAAACAGGGAAACCGGCTGTAGAAGTTGCTTTGACGGTATTGCATGCCGGAGGAAAATTTGGGGGAAGCGAAAGTGCTTATAAGGTATCCGGTGGACTTCATGGTGTTGGTCTGAGTGTAGTCAATGCCTTATCAAAGTGGTTAATCGTTGAGGTCTCTAAAGGGGGACATGTTTTTCAGCAAGAATATGCCCAAGGAAAACCGACGACTCTATTGGCTAACATTGGACAAACAGAGAACACGGGTACTAAGATAACCTTTATCCCCGACCCAGAAATTTTTGAAGAAACTGTTTATGATTTTAATATTCTGGCACATCGGTTAAGGGAATTATCCTTTTTGAATAAAAGTGTGACTATTAATTTAACGGATGAGAGAACAAATATTAAAGAAACGTTCTTACACACCGGTGGGATCCAAGATTTTGTAAGATATTTAAATAAAAGTAGAGATTGCTTACATCCCCAGCCGATTTTTATTGAAACGACTAAGGATAATGTACAAGTAGAAGTTTGTATTCAATATAATGATAGTTATGCCGAAAATTTATTTTCCTATGCTAATAATATTAATACTCAAGAAGGGGGAACCCATGAGGCGGGTTTCAAGTCAGCTTTGACAAGGGTGATTAATGATTATGCTCGTAAAAGTAATATGCTTAAAGCAGCTGATTCAAATCTGTCCGGAGATGATATTCGCGAAGGACTAACCGCTGTTATTTCTGTCAAAGTCCCTGATCCTCAATTTGAAGGACAAACCAAAACAAAACTTGGCAACAGTGAGATTCGGGGGATTGTGGACTCTGCCACTGGTGAAGGGTTATCCACGTTTTTAGAAGAAAACCCATCTATTGCTAGAAAGTTTATTGATAAATCTGTTCAAGCAGCTCGAGCTCGGGATGCTGCTCGTAAAGCACGAGAATTAACACGTCGTAAGAGTGCTCTAGAGGGTACTTCTCTGCCCGGAAAACTAGCTGATTGTTCTTGGAAGGAACCAGACCTATGTGAGATGTATCTTGTCGAGGGAGATAGTGCAGGTGGTTCTGCAAAACAAGGAAGGGATCGCAGGTTTCAGGCGATCTTGCCTTTACGAGGGAAAATTATCAATGTGGAAAAGGCAAGACTGGATAAAATATTGGGAAATGTTGAAATAAGAGCCATGATTACAGCGATGGGTACTGGTATTTCGGATGAATTTGATATTTCTAAAGCACGCTATCACAAATTGATTATTATGACGGATGCTGACGTAGATGGTGCCCATATTCGAACCCTTTTATTAACATTTTTCTACCGTTATATGAGACCACTGATTGAAAATAATTATATCTATATTGCCCAACCCCCTCTCTTTAAGGTAAAAAAAGGGAGAGATCTTCAATATGCCTACTCTGACATTGAACTCAATAAGATTCTTGAGAAAATAGGGAGAGATAAAGTCGAGATTCAGCGTTATAAAGGCTTGGGTGAAATGAATCCCGAACAGTTATGGGAAACCACCATGGACCCTGCCAAACGCACGATTTTGCGAGTGACTATGGAAGATGCCATGAGAACTGAAGAAATGTTTACGGTCTTAATGGGAGATAAAGTAGAACCACGCCGTGACTTCATAAATCGTTATGCTAAAGATGTACGTAATCTAGATACTTAAAGGAGTGCTCATTGATGTCGGATGAAATACTGGGAGGAAAAGTCCTTCCCATGGAAATTGCGGATGAAATGCAAAAATCATTTATCGACTACTCGATGAGTGTTATCGTGAGCCGTGCTTTGCCCGATGTCCGAGACGGGCTTAAACCGGTACATCGCAGAATATTATATACCCTACACGAATTAGGGCTGACTCCCAATAAGCCTTATAGTAAGTCTGCGCGCCTTGTCGGGGATTGCATGGGTAAATTTCATCCTCACGGAGATAGTTCAATTTATGATGCCGTTGTAAGGATGGACCAAGATTTTGCAAGTCGCTATCCACTAATTGACGGACATGGAAATTTTGGCTCTATTGATGGAGATTCCGCTGCTGCTATGCGTTATACAGAACTTCGTATGGCAAAAATAGCGACCTATATGTTGGCAGATATTGACAAAGAAACCGTTGATTTTACTCCAAATTACGATGAAAAACAGGAGGAACCCACGGTATTACCTGCTAAATTCCCAAATTTACTAGTGAATGGGTCATCAGGAATTGCGGTTGGCATGGCAACAAATATTCCTCCCCATAATTTATCAGAAGTTGTTGAAGCTACGATGGCCTTGTTAGATAACCCCGAGTTATCCATCGACGAACTGATGAATTATGTCAAAGGCCCTGATTTTCCAACGGGTGGAACGATCATGGGTTATGAAGGGATAAGATCTGCCTACACGACAGGAAGAGGGTCTGTCAAAACACGAGCAAAAGCCACCATTGAACGCATGGAGAAGTCTGGAAAGACGCGAATACTTGTCACGGAAATCCCTTTTATGGTTAATAAAGCAAGAATGATTGAGAAGATCGCGGATCTTGTTCGTGATAAAAAACTCGATGGAATTACAGATTTGCGAGATGAATCAGACCGATCGGGGATGCGGATTGTAATAGAGCTCAGGCGGGATGTCAATCCACAGGTCATCTTAAATCAACTTTATAAACATACACAAATGGAAGATACATTTGGCGTTAATATGCTCGCTCTAGTCAATGGACAGCCGCGGACTCTCACTCTTAAAGATATGATTCGTTACTTTATTGAACATCAAAAGGAAGTTATCGTTCGCAGAACTCGATTCGAACTCAATAAAGCAGAGGCAGAAGCGCATATTATTGAGGGGCTGAGGATTGCTCTAGACAATATTGATGAGGTTATTGAAACCATCCGTTCTTCCTCAGATGAAGCGAATGCCAGAATCAATCTCAGCCAGAAATTTGGTTTGAGCGAGAGACAAGCTCAGGCTATCGTGGATATGAGATTAAAACGACTAACAGGATTAGAACGTGAAAAATTAGAAAACCAATATAACGAACTGATGAATACTATTGCCTATCTGAAATCCGTTCTAGCGTCTGAGCAGATGGTTATTAACATTATAAAAGCTGAATTAACCGATATTAATCATAAATTTGGAGACGCACGTCGAACGCGCATAACCGTTGATGTTAGTAAGATGGATATAGAAGATCTGATAGCAGTAGAAGACGTGGTTATTACTGTTACCCATTATGGCTATATTAAGAGATTGCCCTTGAATACTTATAAAAGCCAGCACCGGGGAGGTAAGGGTGTTCACGGAATGGCAACCAAAGAAAGAGACTTTGTAGAGCATCTCTTTACCACCACGACACATCACAATATTCTTGTCTTTACGTCCCAAGGTAAAGTGTATCGACTGAAAGCGCATGAGATTCCTGAAGCCAGTCGAACAGCCAAGGGGACTGCTGTCATTAATCTCTTAAATTTGAGTCAGCATGAAATGATCACAGCAGTTATGGCAATCAAGGATTTTAGTCCTGACTTTTTCTTGATAACAGCGACTAAAAAAGGGATTATGAAAAAGACTGCCTTGAAAGAATATGACTCATCCCGACGTGACGGTTTAATTGCTTTAACCTTGGACGAAGGGGATGAACTGATTGGTGTTAAGTTAACCCAAGGGTTAGATGATATTCTACTAGCTACAAAAAATGGTATTGCCATACGTTTCCCTGAATCCGATGTGCGCTATATGGGACGTACAGCGCGTGGTGTGAAAGGAATAAGGCTAGAAGAAAATGACACAGTCGTCGGCATGGATGTGATTGGCGATGAAGGTGAGCTCTTAACCATGAGTGAAAATGGCTTTGCTAAACGCACCAATCTTAAGGAATTCCGAATCCAAGGGCGTGGTGGTAAAGGGATTATCGTCATGAAATTAAATGCCAAAACCGGTACATTGGTTGGAATCAAGGTTGTTCAAGAGGAAGACCAACTGATGGTCATCACTAATAATGGCATCATGCTGCGAATTCAAGTGTCCAGTATATCCACACAGGGCCGTTCTGCTCAAGGGGTAATGGCCATGCGTACGGGGGCAAGTAGTGTGGTTGCGATAGCCAAAGTTGTCATGAAAGATGAAGCAGAAATCGAAGATAATGATCTTACTGAGGATACCTTAGGTGAGGACTAAATTGACAAATTTTGCGCTAGGTGTTAACATTGCTGGAATCGGAAGTCAGAAGTCAGAGTCCAGAGGCCTAAAAAAGGGTATTATAAGTAAAAGATATGTGGACTTTAGCCCCCCTGGTAACTTAACTGAACTAGACTTCAGATGAGTATAAACACACTATGTCAACTGAACAAATTTTGAGGAGGAACTATAATGACTGATATTGGATCTTTAAAAGTAAAGACCGGACTTGCAGAAATGCTCAAAGGTGGCGTCATCATGGATGTCACTACTCCCGAACAGGCAAAAATTGCAGAAGAAGCTGGGGCATGCGCAGTAATGGCACTGGAGCGTGTGCCTTCGGATATACGAGCTGAGGGTGGAGTTGCTCGGATGGCAGACCCTTCTATCATTGAGGGTATTATGGCTGTAGTTTCCATCCCCGTTATGGCGAAAGCACGGATCGGACATTTTGTAGAAGCCCGAATCTTAGAAGCTTTAGGTGCTGATTACATAGATGAGTCTGAAGTATTAACACCTGCCGATGATACTTATCATATTAACAAACATGACTTTAAAGTGCCTTTTGTATGTGGTTGCCGTAATCTAGGGGAAGCATTGCGCCGAATCGGCGAAGGGGCGGCTATGATTCGTACTAAAGGGGAACCTGGAACAGGTAACGTTGTTGAAGCTGTGCGACATATGCGTACGGTTATGAGCGAAATTAGGGCTTTAACCTTAATGCCTAAAGAAGAGCTTATGACAGCTGCTAAAAACATGGGTGCTCCCTATGATCTAGTTTTGTATGTTGCTGAACATGGAAAGTTACCCGTTGTAAATTTTGCAGCAGGAGGCATAGCTACACCAGCAGATGCCGCGTTGATGATGCAACTTGGGGTTGACGGAATTTTTGTGGGCTCTGGAATTTTTAAATCAGGAGATCCAATAGCTCGTGCTAAGGCAATTGTTCTAGCAACAACTCACTATAACGACCCTAAAATGCTCGCTCAAATTTCTAAAGATTTAGGACAACCTATGTCCGGAATCGAAATTTCGACACTGACAGAATCTCAGCGTATGCAAGAACGGGGTTGGTAAGAATGAAAAAGCGTGTAGGCGTTTTGGCACTGCAAGGCGCTTTCCGCGAGCACCGTCAGGTCTTAGAAAACTTAGGTTGTGACGTTGTAGAGGTGCGTAAGTCAAGCGATCTTAATGGAATTCATGGGCTGATAATTCCTGGTGGAGAAAGCACGACGATTGGGAAACTACTAATGATTGATGAGATGGGTGAAAGAATCAAAGAATTAGGCACGAAAGATGTTCCGATTTTTGGTACATGCGCAGGTATGATTTTACTCAGCAAAACGATCGTTGATAGTGATCAGTATCGATTGAATCTTATGGATACAGTCGTAGAGCGCAATGCTTTCGGTAGACAAGTGGCAAGTTTTGAAACAGACCTTTTGGTGCCTGCCATGGGTCCCCACCCATTGCGTGCTGTATTTATCAGAGCACCTTACCTTCGTGAAGTTGCTCCGAATGTCGGTATATTGTCTGAATTTGAAGGTAAGATAGTCTTTGCACGGCAAGGAAATTTATTAGCCAGTGCATTTCATCCAGAACTTACCCCGGATCTACGAGTCCATCAATACTTCTTGGACATGATCGATGAACATTGGGCCAATTAATTTGTGTTCTGGCATGGGAGGGATTTATGTATGTTGGATATTAAGTTCGTTCGTAATAATCCCAATGTGGTTAAGGAAGCATTGCAAAAACGCTATGTTTCAATTAGCCTTGACAACTTTTTGATTCAAGAAGAAGAAAGACGTAAACTTCTTTTTGAAATTGAAACCTTGAAAGCCCGTCGTAATTCTGTATCGGAAGAAGTTGGACGCCTTAAGAAAAGCGGGGGAGACGCTGAAAGCCTCGTTTTAGAAATGCGCGAAGTTGGTCAAACAATCAGGGACTTGGAACAAAAATCGGCAGATATTGTGCAAGAAATGGAAAAGGTCCTCTATGAAATTCCTAACATTCCTCATGCCAGCGTTCCTATTGGTGCAGATGAAGCAGACAATGTTCAAATTCGCTCTTGGGGTACCCCCCGTGGTTTTGACTTTGAACCAAAACCACATTATGAAATTGGTGAAAAGTTAGATATTTTCGACTTCGTCAGAGCTTCTAAAGTTACAGGGGCCCGCTTTACCTATTGTAAGGGGTTAGGTGCCAAGCTAGAACGTTCACTTATATCGTTGATGCTTGATCGCCACATCGCTAATGGGTATACAGAGATACTTCCACCCTACATGGTAAATCGTGCTTCTATGACGGGTACGGGTCAACTTCCTAAATTTGAGGATGACGCCTTCAAAGTGGAGGGAACAGATTACTTCCTAATTCCTACGGCTGAAGTACCTGTCACCAATCTTTATCGTGAAGAAATATTAGATGGTAACCAACTCCCAATTCGTCACTGTGCCTATAGTGCTTGCTTTCGTTCTGAAGCAGGTTCAGCAGGTCGGGACACCAGGGGTCTTATCCGGCAACATCAATTTAACAAAGTAGAGCTTGTTAAATTTACCCTTCCAGAGAATTCTTATGAAGAACTTGAAACGCTGACGAGAGATGCTGAAGGCATTCTTCAAGAATTGGAACTTCCTTACCGAGTTATGGCCTTAGCTACAGGAGATCTTGGGTTTACCTCTGCCAAGACCTATGATTTGGAAGTATGGCTGCCTAGCTTTAATACCTATAGGGAAATTTCTTCTTGCAGTAACTTTGAAGATTTCCAAGCTCGTCGAGCCAACATTCGTTTCAGGAGAGGACCTAAGGAAAAACCAGAGTATCTCCACACGCTCAATGGCAGCGGATTGGCAATCGGACGTACCGTGGCAGCTATCATTGAAAACTATCAAGAACAAGACGGTAGGATACGAGTTCCTAAAGCCCTCCAGCCATATATGGGTGTGGAATATATCGGATAAAGGTTTGTTCGACAAAAAGAAACTCAAAATAGAAAATAATACTAATTGACGATAGTTGAAATTCTAAGACATTTGTGTTATGCTTTTCTTCGGCCGTTTTAATTGGAGGGGTGTTCGAGCGGTTTAAGGACCCGGTCTTGAAAACCGGTGACTTCGCAAGGGGTCCGTGGGTTCGAATCCCACCCCCTCCGCCAATATCGAAGTTCGATGTTCGATGCACGAAGTTCGAGAGAATGTTTTTCTTATAGGCTTTTCGTATAGTTTCCAATTATGCGTTCGTAGTTCAGCTGGATAGAGCGTCAGACTTCGAATCTGAATGTCGGGGGTTCGAATCCCTCCGAACGCACCATAATCGATGTTCGAAGTACGATGTTCGAGGTTCGAATATCGTACTTTTTGCTCTCTTTTAATTGTTCTAATCATCACTGTGGCCTTGTAGCTCAGGGGATAGAGCGGGGGTTTCCTAAACCCTGTCTTGCGGAGGTTCGATTCCTCCCAGGGTCACCAAAAATTGAGGTAACTATGATTCATCAAGATTGGATGCGTGTCGCACTTAGAGAGGCTCAGACGGCTTTTGAACAAGGGGAAGCTCCTATCGGAGCGGTTATTGTTCTTAATGGTCAAGTGATCGCTTCAGCGCACAATGAAAGAGAACAGAAGAACGATCCTACAGCACATGCTGAGGTTTTAGCAATTCAACGGGCAGCCAAGGTACTCGGAAGTTGGCGACTGACGGATACCACCCTCTATGTCACCTTAGAGCCTTGTCCGATGTGTGCAGGAGCTATTATACAGTCTCGTATAAAGCAACTTGTCTATGGGGCGATGGATCTAAAAGGTGGAGCTACAGGTTCAGTAATGAATGTTTTGGACTATACACTGTGGAACCATAGAGTCGATGTCGTTGCTGGGGTTCTGGAAGAAGAGTGCTCTGACATTTTAAAGTTATTTTTTAAAAGATTGCGCTGATTTTTAGCGTTAATTTTATACTTGATGGACACCTTTAAAGAGCCGCGTCCGACAAGATTAGACATGGAGAAGTAGCGAAGAGGCCGTAACGCGCCGCACTCGAAATGCGGATGCCCGCAAGGGCACGTGGGTTCGAATCCCACCTTCTCCGCCATTACATATTTAATAAATCAAGGGTCTTCGCGACATAAAATGAGAAGACCCTTTTTATTGTTTTAGGATGCTTGGATGAGAAAGGCGACGACGGAGCCGACGGGAGTCGCCATTTAGTCGCCATAATAAAAAAAAACCATCCGCTGAAAGATGGTGTTTCCTCTATTTATTATTTGTTTTTACAGCAAGAGCATCTTCACAGATAGTGGGTTACTTGCTACTTCAAGGATTCTTGTCTTGACTTCCTGTAGATGAGAGGGGCATTTCTTTCTTATCATCTCGCTATAAATAGTATGCACTATTTATAGCAAACCCCCATTAAAGGTAGCCGTATAAAAAGCCTACCAGCTCATGCACTCGCGTTGCAGGCGTTCTTTGAGAAGGCGGTGTGCCTTTTTCATAGCTGGCATACAAGGCTTTTGCATGTGCAATGGCAGTATGTGTTTTGTCCTTGAGAAGATCATAGATATTTTCCAAGGTTTTTTCGTATGGAAAATATCCTTTCAATATATCGTGGTATAGCTCTCTGCCCACATGAGCAAACAATGATTGGAAATGCAGCAAAAACCAAAGCTCTATACACTCATTCGACCAGGCCACATGGAATCTCTGCCGACACGTTCTACCCTCGGCGCTGAATTGCGTGTTATCGAAATCGTCATAGGGGAAATCATCCTGATCATACATCAGCCAGACATCTTCGCACTCAGGATATTTGGCCTCTACTGTTTCTCTTGCGTACTTTAGCAGACTTCGGGTATTGCGCCCCGTTCCAATAACCGTGATGCGGTCACCCGATGTAAACTGTGCATATTTTTGATTGACTTGCTTGGTCAGTCCCTGAATATAGAATGGCTCCGTCTTAGTACCCTCACTGAAAATAATAGTATAAGGGGGTAATTTGTGAAGCTTTTCTATTTTCTTTCGTTTCTTCTGCATGGCAGCTTCCAATTTCTTTTGGGTGCTTGCCTTTATCGGCTTTAAGCTCATTGAACCGTCCCCCAATCAAGAATATTCTTGAGATAAGGGTCGGCTCCATACCTTCCTTCAATATATTGCTTGTCATAGGTTTCATCGGGGCGCACCTTTGCACCATTGTCTTTTCTGAACTCTACCAACGAATATAATTTTGATGTGTTTTTCTTATTAAGCGCAGAGAACCAGATTTCATCTCTTCTAAATACTGTGGGTTTCATGGTGCTCATATCGTGAGAGGTAAAGATAAGCTGGGCTCCCTTGGTGTTGATAGACGGATTTGTGAACAGCGCGATAATATACCGGAGCAGCTTTGGATGCAGCTTGGCATCCATCTCATCAGCGATAACAAGACTGCCTTTATGCAAACAGCCCAACAGAAACGGCAGCAAGCCAAAGAGCTTGCGTGTTCCACTCGATTCTTCCTCAAAGGGCAATTCCTCACACGCACCATCTTCCAGGCAGTGTGTTGTGTAAACAGCAGTTATTTTACCGTTGGTATCTTCTTCTGTCCTTATGCTGGTTATATTGATATCCATCTCAGCGAGCATTTTCAAGAAAATATCTTCCTTGCTCTTGTCCTTTAGAAAAACAATTTTTTTATCCTGAAACGGATTATCATAATCCAGAACTCTGCACTCCAAAAACCATGTGATTACATTGTCAATTGTTTTGATATCATAGTTTATAGACAAGTGCGACAGCAGTGGAATAGAGGACTTAATGTTCCCAACCTTGACTTCACCCAAAACATCGGCAATATAAAAATCGGAGGTGTCCCGCTCAAACATGATTTCCAAGTCGCCTGTTTGAAGGTTTCTCGCATACAGGTTTTCCTCTACGATATTAGAGTGCAGAATATTCAACTGATACCGATACTCTGTTTCATTGATGCGAAAGAGAACATCAAATTTTATAGGCAACTCTCTACAGTTCTTGTCAAACAAATAATATTTTTCCTTTTCATCGACAGGAAAACTCCTGAATTCTTTCATTTTCCCATCCTCAAGGTTTTCATCCTTTGAAGCTGTTAAAGCCTTTAACGCGATGACTGGCAAGAGCACCTTATGAGAGAGGTACACAAACGCCTCTAACACACTAGACTTTCCTCCGCCATTTGGTCCGTAGATCGAAATAACGGGCAGAAATTTCTCACTATCGCGCGGATCAACAATTAGACTGTCCTCATGCTCGCTGATTTTTTCGGCACATAAGTCCAAGGTAGCCTCATTCTTAAATGATTTGAAGTTTTCAAATGTAAATTGACACAGCATATTTATCACTCCAATTTAGAGATTTTTTCTCGTAATTACAATATTATTATATTCATTATAGCAGTATTTTATTCAGAAAAACATTAAAACGTGAGAAAAAATCTCATTAATTCAATTAAATCGTAGTTATACCGTGTTTTATAGTGTCCGAGTCCTACACCTTTACGGCCATAGCTGATTCTTAGGTTTTTCTGTATTGGGCACAAAAAAAACACCATCGGTTGAAAGGTGATCATATCTTCAACATCATGCTGCAGGATAAATTTCTCCCGCTCATCTTCCGGAATCTCCAGAAGGAGGAGGGCCTGGTAGTAAGTCAAATTCGTCAGCGCTGACGAATTTGAGCTGCCGCCGTCATCGGTGGAAGCGAACAGTTTATCTCCCTATTCTTCAAAGAGCTGTATCAGCCTGTTGGCTGTGCGCTGGGAATAGCTCACCGATTCGACTAACCATTTTCCCCATTCTCCATGGGGGAACAGGGCCTTGGCCTCCTTCAGGCGCTTGCCGACCTCGATGGAATTGGTATGATTTTACAAGTCTGTTGTTTGATCCTATTTATCTCAGCAGATGCCTTGCGGCGTACGTTCAGTGATGGGTGCATTCATTTTGATTCCCGCCTTTTTGGTAGCTTTAATTACAGCATACGTAAACGGGCTTCGGATGGTGAAGGCTTGGTTATAAACCTATCACCAATGAATGGCTTTTAGCGCAAAGCGATCCGGAGGCTAATTAAGGGTCTCCGTGAGTACACACGAAGACCCTTTTACTATTTTGGAAATAGTGGGAGGAGAAAGTCGCTAGCAATTATTTCGGCTTTTTGGCTTGCTTAGGTTTTTTTGTCTCCTTTTTGGTGCTTTTTTCTCCCATTGTATATCACTCCTTTCGAACAAGACTGTTTTTTTATAGCAAGCATATTCCTGTTTAGAAACAGGGTAAGGAGTAAAAGAATAGTCTATGTTAAGTATACCATGATAGACGGATAAATTCCTAGATTGGTTAATCCTTCCTACCTATGAAACCCAATGGTAAAGGGAATGTTTGAACCGGGGCTTTATAATTTAAAACGACAATAGCTGTTACTGAAAATTGATTTACTAGATATTACCAGAATAACATCTAGTAAAGAGGTTAATAATATGATCATAAGGGTACGTAATGGTTGAGCCAAGATTTATATATGCTCTTTACGGGGTGTATATGGGTCGGCCAAAGATGATATACAGGTAGTAAAATGCTTTTATATTGTCGGAGGGAAGATCTTCTATGGTGGGGAAAAGCTTTACTGCAGTCTTCATCGATTGTTTTAGGGTTCCAACTTATCATATTGGGTCGAGCTAAGATTTTGCTGGGTGTTGATTTTCTTACTCAACCATATGTCAGTAGATATATGCATGTGTAAGAAAGTTCGGTTATATACAGCCGAAAGGTTGTATGTAGCTGAGTAGATATCTTGTAAGGTCGAACGAATCATGAGTATGGGTGGTGACCTGCTTGATTATGGTCGAAAGATCATAGTTGGGTAATAAGCGATCTATATTGGTGTTAGGAAGATCATTACGTGCTCTTATATATTTATCTAAAGCTAAAAGACGTGATTTCGATATGAATTATTTTATTATATAGAGAGAATCAATCTAGGGTCTTCGTGGATGGTATACGCGAAGACCTTTTAGTTTTATGGATAGAGGAACGAGCCGAGGGAAGTTGCAATTAGATAAATAATTAAAAGATCAATAAATCAACAAATTAAATAAAAAAATGAATTAATCAAAAAAGGAAGCACCTTGCTTAAATCTTCACATTCTTGGACAGACTGCTATTAGAGAAATAAATTGACCACTAATGCATGAAGTTCAGGAGGGCGGGATCAGACTTATGAAAGCATGGAGATCAATTAATATCATCCTTTTAAGTATGATTACAATTTGGGGAGTCGCGGCTTATTGGGGACCACTTAAAGAAAGTAATGCAGGTACTAGTACTGGTTTTAGTGCGAGTACTAATGCTGTGAAAGCCTATAAAACGAACGAGTCGATGGATGAAATATCATTCACTCCAACACCGGACGAACTGATACGATTTCATGTTCTCGCAAACTCTGACAGCGAACGGGATCAGGAGCTGAAGCATGCGGTTCGAGATGCTATCTTAAAAGAAGTTTCGCCTCGGCTAGCCGTTTCCCAGTCGTTAGATGAATCACGGGATATTCTTAAGCAGCTCAGCACTGAAATGGAGGATATAGGGCGTACTGTGGCCAGGGATTGGGGAAAGAATTATTCAGTCCGTACAGAGTATGGGCGTTTTTCCTTCCCTACCAAGTCCTATGGATCCTTAGTACTCCCGGCAGGTCAATATGAAGCGTTACGTGTCGTGATCGGTGAAGGAAAGGGATCAAACTGGTGGTGCGTGCTTTTCCCACCGCTCTGTTTTATTGATATTAAGAGTTCAACAGCCGTTCCAGTGGATGGAAAGGCGGGGATTCCCCATAAAATTGAAGTCTCTGTTAATTCGAAAGAACAGACGAATAAAAATCACCTCATTACGGCTAAGCCAAAAGTTCGCTTTTACTTCTGGGAATTAATCAATCGCATATAAAAAATCACATATTCCGTCCTTTTTACAAAGCCGGAAACTCTCTAAATATAAGAACGACACTTGGACTTAGCTAGGGATATGGATAAGTAAGGATAGGGTATAAGACTAGGGCTAAGGCTAGGCTAAGACTAAGCTAAGCCTAAGCTCTAGGTATATTCCTCCCGTGGAATATCTCCGACATTTCTTTAGTTAAGCGTTGTTTAATCTTTTTCTTTTCACTGGGTGAAAGTTCTTTTTTAGCCGTGCCAAATAGATAACTATCGAGATCAAAGTCTTTTAAGATCATCTTTGTATGAAAAATGTTTTCCTGATAGACGTTGACGTCGATCATTTGATAAAGTTCCTTTTTTTCCTTAGCCAAATAGTTTTGAATGGAATTTATTTTATGATCAATAAAGAATTTTCTACCGTCAAGATCTCGTGTAAAACCTCGGACGCGATAGTCGATGATGGCAATGTCTGAATAAAAATTAGTCACAAGATAGTTAAGGGCTGCCAGTGGAGAAATCTTCCCACAGGTTGAAACGTCAATGTCTGCCCTGAAGGTACTAATCCCTTTATTGGGATGACTTTCTGGATAGGTGTGAACTGTGATGTGACTTTTATCTAAATGGGCCACGACATTAGCAGGTATTGTCACATCTTGCTCCTCGGAAACAAGCATCGTAACACTTGCCCCTTGAGGATTATAATCTTGTTTAGCAATATTGAGGATATTGGCACCGATAATGCTGGCAACATCTGAAAGAATTCTAGCGAGACGATCAGAATTGTATTCTTCATCTATGTAATCGATATAGGCTTGACGGTGCTCGGGGGACTTGGCATAGCAAATATCATACATATTGAAACTCAAAGTTTTGGTTAGGTTATTAAAACCGTATAATTTTAATTCTTTTAGTGGTTTAATTTCCATTTCATCCTCCAAGGTTAGTTTTAAAAATTTAAATAATAAAGGCATACATAGAGTACTCTACGATATTTAAGCCAAAAATATTCAACTTAAACAAAGAAATATATAAGATTACATATATTAACAGCTAATTTACCATTGACGTGCCTGTTTCTTTGCGATATAATCTCTCTTGTTCACTAAACACAGAAAACACATTAATTTTATATTAATAGGTAGATTGTTTATCGAACTCGGAGAGGTGGCTGAGTGGTCGAAGGCGCCCGCCTGGAAAGCGGGTACATTGGGCAACCGGTGTCGAGGGTTCAAATCCCTCTCTCTCCGCCATTTTTAGATGATTCCAGCCAAAGTATTCGACTTCGGCTTTTTATTTTGCTATAATTGATTTAGCCGTACTAGACGGGGAGGTAGCGGTTCCCTGTAACTTGCAGCCCGCTCTAGCAAGGTGGAATTCCCGCGAAAGGTCCACGCCTGTGAAGCAGTCTTTGGTGGGCAGCGATGAGATTTGGGTCTTACGCAACAGAACACTCCGAACCGTGTCAGATCCTGACGGAAGCAGCACTAAGGAGAGCGTTTTGTGTGCCGTAAGGTTGCCTGAATTGAGTATGCCGACCAAGGTAACGTTCGGAGGCGCTGGTTCGATCTAGGGTGTACGGCTATTTATGAAAGATAAAGGTGGTCAATGTACCATCTTTTTTTAACATATTCCCCACTCTATTTATTGAGGGTGATAGTATGGCTTATTTAGCGCTTTATCGTGAATGGCGCCCTAGAGTGTTTAAAGACATTGTAGGTCAAGAACATATTACTAAAACATTAATTAATGCGCTTAAACAACAGAAGATAGCACACGCTTATTTATTTAGTGGTCCAAGAGGCACAGGGAAAACTACCGCTGCCAAAATCTTAGCTAAAGCTTTGAATTGCGAAGAATTACAAGGAGTGGAGCCCTGTAATCACTGTCCTTCTTGTACGGGTATTGACCATGGTTCATCAATGGAGGTTTTTGAGATCGATGCCGCATCAAATCGGGGCATTGGCGAAATTCGTGATTTACGTGAAAATATAAAATTGAGCTCAACCCAAGGGAAATATAAAGTTTATATTATCGATGAAGTACATATGTTAACTTCTGAGGCGTTCAATGCCCTGCTTAAGACATTGGAAGAGCCTCCCCAACAGGTTATTTTTATTTTAGCTACGACAGAGGTTCAAAAAATTCCTTTGACAATCCTTTCTCGGGTACAGCGTTTTGAATTCCATCGGATCTCCTTAGAAAATATCCAAAAACGTTTGCTTGAAGTATGTACGTCTATAGAGAGGCAGGTCAATCCGGACGCCCTTGCGGTCATTGCCCAGAAGTCTGAAGGCGGGCTACGGGATGCCTTGAGTATTTTAGACCAATGTCTTCTTCAGGATGATCCAATCGGTGTAGAAGAAGTGTATCTGGTTTTGGGTATGGTTGGGGAGACTTATAGCGCTCAGTTAGTGGAAGCATGTCTCTTCTCTGATTATGGCAAAAGTTTAAACCTTTTAGCTGATGGCATTCAGCAAGGGCGAGACCCACGTCAGATTATCCGAGAGTTGCTTGATTATCTCCGCCAAATGTTATTGACAGCGTCTACAGGGAAAACCCCTATGGTAGCGCCACATATTCAAGATCGTTTGGTCAAACAGGCTGCAACAATCGGAATTCCCCGCTTGTTGCGCTGGATCTCTGTATTACTACAAGGGGAAGGTCAGCTTAAGTATGCTTCGAATGCTCGATTAGCTGCTGAACTTTTATTAGTCCAGACCATTCATGATAGTCAACCTTCTACGATGGATGGGCAGGAGGAGATACTGAAGCGGTTGTATCTAATCGAGCAACAGCTTCAAGGCGGTGGTTTTGTTCGAGAGGGAATACCCGAAGGGAAGCCTTTGGTCAGTTCTAAATCGAGTCGTGTGATTCCGAAGGATCCACCCCAGGCCCAGAAAATTTCTCATACAGAAGTAAAAACCTCGGATTCAGGGAACACTGCCGAGGAATCTAAACTCAGCCTGACCATTGAGGGAATTCAAGAGCGTTGGAATGATGTTTTAGAACAGGTTAAAAAACTTAAAAAATCAACCCAGGCTTTTTTGATGGAAGGAAAACCAGTTCAACTTGATGGAAAAACTTTGACGATCCTCTTTCGTGAAGGTTGTTCTTTTCATAAAGACAAAGTTAATCAAGCAGAAAATCGCCAGACCATCGAAGATGTTCTTAAGCGCCTATTTGGTACTTCCCTAACCTTGCAGAATTTTATGGAAAACGAGTTTCAGACCAAGGAGACACCGTCGAGTCAAGACTCGAAAAAGCAGGAGCAAGCTTTGATAAACAAAGCCAGAGACATGTTTGGCTCAGATCTGGTAGTGGTTAGGGAGTAATAGATAAGAGCAACGAGTGAATAATACTAGTAATAACGAAGATAGGATGTGTTTAAAATGGCGGGTTTTAAAGGTATGGGCGGTGGCGGTATGGGTGGTAATATGAGCCAAATGCTCAAGCAAGCTCAAAAGATGCAAGAGGATATGGCGAAGGTTCAGGAAGAACTTCTGACCAAAACAGTGGATGCCTCTTCTGGCGGAGGGATGGTTCAAGTTGTCGTCAGTGGGAAAATGGAATTGGTCGAATTGAAAATCAAGCCTGAAGCAGTTGACCCTGAAGATGTTGAAATGCTGGAAGATCTTATCAAAGCGGCATTAAATGAAGGGTTAAGGAAAGCTCAGGAAATGGCTAGTCAAGAAATGGGTAAACTTACCGGCGGTTTAAAGATCCCCGGATTGTTCTAGGTGATCTATGGATTTCTTACAATACCCACAACCCTTGGCGGATCTTATTAGTAGCTTAGCGCGTTTGCCGGGGATTGGGCCCAAAACGGCTGGACGGCTTGCTTTTTACTTACTTCAACAACCCCTAGTTTCCGAGGATTTAGCACGAGCTATTGTCGTAGCAAATCGTGATATCAAAAAGTGTTCTATTTGTTCGAATTTTACAGATCAAGAGCCGTGTGCGCTCTGTCATAATCCACAAAGAGATCAAACCGCACTTTGTGTAGTTGAGCATCCAAGAGATGTGGTATCGTTAGAGAAAACTAAGGAATTCAAGGGACGTTATCATGTGCTACACGGGGTTCTCTCCCCAATGGACGGAATTGGTCCAGAGCAATTGACCGTTAAACAGCTCTTAAGACGTTTAGATGGAATAAAAGAAGTGGTTATGGCAATGAACCCTACCGTTGAGGGGGAAGCGACGGCTCTTTATTTAGCGCGCTTGCTAAAACCAATGGGAATTAAAGTATCTCGGATCGCCCATGGTCTTCCTGTAGGAGGAGACCTAGAATATACTGATGAGGTGACCATTGCCAGGGCTTTAGAAGGTCGCCGACAATTATAGCTAGTATATAAGCTAACAACTGTAATTAAAAAGGTTTCCCTAGAAGTGAACCTTAATAAAGAATCTGATAATTTTGAAACTTCCTAGGTGCTCGGAATTTGAAGATTGCATTTTACCCATAAATTTAATTGTTGACGGATATAACAATTAAAGGGTATACTGAGGTTGTCGAAAGGGAACTATTCGGGCTTATACCTGAATTAGTTCCCTCAGTCTATTTTTATGGTAATTTTACAAAAATTCTTTCTTTTTTTTCCCAACTTTTTCCCTTAACCTATGTTGGGGGATAGAATCTGGGGTTGCCATAAATAGAGCACTTATACTTAGAGATCCAAAATTAAATTAATCACATGATTAGGAGGAGAAAATTATGGCCAAAATGAAAACTATGGATGGTAACGAAGCGGCCGCGCACGCCTCATATGCGTTCACGGAAGTCGCCACTATCTTCCCCATCACTCCCTCTTCAACAATGGCAGAATTAGTTGACGAATGGGCTGCTCATGGAAGGAAAAACGTTTTTGGGCAAACAGTTAAAGTTGTTGAGATGCAATCCGAGGCTGGAGCAGCTGGCGCAGTGCATGGTTCACTTCAGGCAGGGGCTTTAACTACGACCTATACGGCTTCCCAAGGCTTACTTTTGATGATTCCTAACATGTATAAAATTGCTGGAGAGCTCTTGCCATGTGTATTCCATGTCAGCGCTCGGGCCTTAGCAACGCATGCCTTATCCATCTTTGGTGACCATCAGGACGTTATGTCCGTGCGCGCAACGGGTTTTGCACAGCTTTCATCTCATAATGTGCAAGAAGCATTAGACCTTGGCTTTATTGCTCACTTAGCGACGGTTAAATCCAGAGTACCGTTCCTTCATTTCTTTGATGGATTCCGGACCTCTCATGAAATTCAAAAAATAGAAGTTCCAGAATATGAAGAAGTTGCTAAACTTTTAGATATGGACGCAGTACAAACCTTCCGCGACAGTTCTTTAAATCCTGAACGTCCTGTTCTTCGTGGAACGGCTCAAAATCCGGATGTTTACTTCCAAGGTCGAGAAGCTTCGAATCGTTTTTATGATGCCATTCCAGACATGGTTGAGCATTATATGCAAGAATACAAGAAACTCACTGGCCGAGAATATCATCCTTTCCAATACTATGGTGCAGATGATGCAGAGTATGTCATTGTGGCCATGGGCTCGATCTGTGACACGATTGAAGAGACTATTGACTATCTCGTGGCCAAAGGGGAAAAGGTTGGCGTTGTTAAGGTTCACTTATATCGCCCGTTCTCCAGTGATTACTTCTTTAAAGTCTTGCCTCCTACTGTTAAAAAGATTGCGGTTCTTGACCGTACCAAAGAACCCGGTGCTACGGGCGAACCTCTATATCTAGATATAAAGGATATTTTCTATTCAAGCGATCTTAAACCAGTGGTTGTCGGTGGCCGTTATGGCTTAGGGTCAAAAGATACGACCCCATCCCAAGTACTGGCTGTCTATAAAAACCTTCAATCTGAAAGCCCAAGACATGACTTTACGATTGGAATTATCGATGATGTCACTAATAAATCCTTAGCAGAGGATGAAATCATTGACACTGCTCCAGAAGGGACAATTTCCTGTAAGTTCTGGGGTCTTGGTGCTGATGGTACAGTCGGTGCTAATAAACAAGCGATTAAGATTATTGGGGATCACACCAAGCTCTATGCTCAAGCTTATTTCCAATACGACAGTAAGAAATCGGGCGGAATTACGGTTTCCCATCTTCGCTTTGGCAAAAAGCAAATTAAATCCCCTTATTATGTGACAGGCACGAACTATATAGCTTGCCATAACCAAACTTATGTCTACCAATATGACCTCTTAAAAGGGCTCAAGCAAGGCGGCAACTTTGTCTTGAATTGCCAGTGGACCCCAGAAGAACTGGCTGAAAAGCTTCCTGCTACTATGAAACAGGCTTTAGCCAAAACCAAAGCTAACTTCTATATCATCGATGCAGTATCGATTGCCCGAAAAATTGGTCTTGGTAACCGCATTAACATGATCATGCAAGCAGCCTTCTTTAAACTTGCCAACGTAATTCCTGTCCAAGAGGCTGTTGATTATTTAAAAGCTTCCGTTGTAAAAACCTATGGTAAAAAGGGTCAAAACATCGTAGATATGAATACTGCGGCGATTGATCTCGGCGTATCTTCCCTTATCAAGGTAGAAGTTCCGGCCGCTTGGGAAAATCCAGACAACGCTCAAGCTCAGGCTGCCGCGGCTGTTCAAGAACCGGATTTCATAACGAATATTCTGCGCCCGATGAATGCGCTAGAGGGAGATAGCCTTCCTGTCAGTACGTTCTTAGGACGTGAAGATGGAACCTTCCCGGTAGGAACTTCTTGCTATGAAAAACGTGGGATTGGTGTTATCGTACCGGAATGGCAGATCGACAATTGTATCCAATGTAATCAATGTTCTTATGTTTGTCCCCATGCAGCAATTCGTCCGTTCTTAATCAATGAAGAAGAAGCAAAGACTGCTCCGGAAACCTTCGTGGGTAAGAAGGCGATTGGTAAAGAAGTAACGGGCCTGCAATTCCGTGTTCAAGTAAGTGCATTGGATTGCACAGGATGTGGAAACTGTGCTGAGGTTTGCCCAGCCAAAGTTAAAGCTCTGGTCATGAAACCAGCGGCTGAGCAGATGGAACAACAGACCAAGAACTGGGAGTTTGCTGTTACCCTGAAAAATAAGAGCCAACTCTTTGATGTCACAACTGTGAAAGGTAGCCAGTTTGCGCAACCGTTACTAGAGTTCAACGGTGCATGCCCAGGCTGCGGTGAGACTGCCTACGTTAAACTTATTACTCAGCTATATGGCGATCGCATGATGATTTCCAATGCTACCGGCTGTAGCTCCATCTGGGGTGGCAGTGCTCCTTCAATTCCATATACCACTAATCAGGAAGGCAAAGGACCAAGCTGGGCTAACTCCTTGTTCGAAGACAACGCCGAGTTTGGCTATGGTATGTACCTGGGCGTTCGTCAACAACGTGAGAAACTTGTGGATTTGATGAACCAAGCACTCGAGATGGAGATAAGTGCTGAGTTGAAAGAAGCATTCCAAGAGTGGCTGACGGGTTGGGATGATGCTGACGCTTCTAAAGCTGCAACTGCAAAGATCCTTGCTGGACTTGGAAGTTATGTTGGAGACAATAAGGTCCTGGCGGAAATCTTTGCTAAGAAAGATCACCTTATTAAAAAATCCCAATGGATCCTCGGTGGGGACGGTTGGGCTTATGATATCGGATTTGGTGGCTTAGACCATGTACTAGCTTCTGGAGACGATGTAAATATCTTCGTTATGGATACTGAGGTTTACTCCAATACTGGAGGACAATCCTCAAAATCTACTCCTCGAGCAGCAGTAGCCAAATTTGCTGCAGCAGGTAAAAAGATTCGAAAGAAAGACCTAGGCATGATCGCGATGAGTTATGGATATGTTTATGTTGCGCAGATTGCCTTAGGTGCTAACATGGCTCAAACCATTAAGATTATTAAAGAGGCTGAAGCCTATAAAGGACCTTCTTTGATTATTGCCTATGCTCCTTGTATCAACCATGGTCTTAAAGCTGGTATGACTAAGAGTGTCCAAGAGCAGAAGAAAGCGGTTGACTCTGGTTACTGGCACCTCTATCACTATAATCCAGATTTGATCGATCAAGGAAAGAATCCATTTAGCTTGGATTCTAAGGAACCTAGCACATCCTTCCGTGAGTTCATCATGGGCGAAGTTCGTTACTCTTCCCTGTTGAATACCTTCCCGGATAGTGCGGAGGAACTTTTCGTCGGTGCTGAAAAATACGCTAAGGTACGCTATGAATCCTACAAGCGTTTAGCCAATCAAAAGTGGGACTAAGAGATAAAAAATTAAAAAAGTAGCAAAGATTAAGATGTTGAAGAGAGCAGGTTAGCCTGCTCTCTTTACTATGAGGACTCCTTGCCGCTTAAGTAGTATCACTGATGAATGAAATCAGATTGAGATTGATATTTTGTTCTACTTTGTCCTTATGTGCATAGTATGTACTATGCTTTAGGCAAAGGAGGATTTCCATGACCTTTGTTTTTTTAGGACTCTTCATAATTTTATTAGCCTTTGTTGTGCGCTCTTCCTTAGGAAAACCTCGGGTATTTCTCAAAGTGATGATACATATTCTAGGTGGGATAGTTGGACTTTGGCTTATTAATTTTCTCTTAAGTGTCTTTGGGTTAGAGGTTCCTATTAACTTCTTTACAATCCTACTTGTCGGGTTGTTAGGATTTCCGGGTGTTATGGCACTATCAGTATTACAGTTGCTGGGAATTTAACATTATTTTTTAGGTAGTATTATTAGAATTCAAAAGAAAATATACTCAAATAGTGTAAGGGGAACTATTTAACGGTAGTTCCCTTTACACTATTTTTTGTGAAGAAATTCAAGAGTAGGGGTCACTATTTTAGCATCTTATAAGCTAAAGGAGTGAGACCGACAAATTCAATATATGAACATTAGATCCCATGATATTAAAGGAGCGCCTTTAGTGTATATCGATTGTTGTGGTTTTTATTTAAAAAAATTGGGGATAGGGGTTTGTTTCTGCTGAATAGAGTAGCGAACTAAGGATTGGCGCATTAATCAACTTGTTGTCGGACAAGATAAGCTAGATAAGGGGGAAGAAACGTGGGCAGTTGGCTGAAAATGATCAAAGAGCTTACCATTCGTCCGAAGGGAGATAAGCAGATACGCAAGTCTCCCTCGTATTCGTTTGACGAAGAGCTGAATAAGCCTTTATCTGGACAAACAATAAAGGAGATCTTATCCAAGAGTAGCGATGTCGTGTTCCGGGAGTTTTTCCTCCAAGGGAAAGAACGTATTCCCTGTATTTTAGCGGCGGTGGATGGTCTGGTTGATAAGAATCTACTCGATCAATTTATTCTCAAACCTCTCATGGTGGATTTGGCGGGACATCCGGAATTAGCTCAAGTGACCTTATTAAATGTTGTGGATAAAACACTCCAGAGTCTTCTCCCTGGCCTAGAAATTAAGAAAATATCCAAAATGGGAGATGCTATTGATGCTATTCTTTCGGGTGATTCAGTAATTTTTTTCGGCAACTTGACGGAGGCTATCGTTATCGGTGCCAGGGGATGGGAAAGTCGAGGCGTTGCTGAACCGATTACGGAGTCGATCGTCAAAGGGCCACGTGAAGGATTTTCGGAAACGCTTCGAACTAATACCTCACTTTTGCGGCGCAAGATCAAACATCCCTCCTTAAGGATAATCTCTTTAAAACTTGGAGAAATGACGAATACGGATCTTGTAGTTACCTATATTGAAAAAATAGCAAGTCCAGATATCGTTTCCGAAGTTCTTAGGAGACTGAGCTCCATTAAGATGGATGGCATGCTAGGGAATGGATATATCGAGGAAATGATTGAGGATAATCCTTATTCTCCCTTTCCTCAAATCTCCTTTACAGAGCGTCCAGATGTCTTGGCGGGAAAGCTACTGGAAGGGAAAGTGGGCATTATTTGCGACGGAACCCCCATAGTACTTGTGGTACCAGCAGTATTAACACAGTTTTTAAATGTGAATGAAGACTACTATCAACGGGCCATGGTTGCGATCCTTTCACGCTTTGTGCGGTATGTAGGAGCATTTGTAGCCATTGTAGCCCCTAGCGTCTATATTGCAGTGACGACGTTTCATCAGGAAATTATACCGACAGATCTCTTGATGAGTATATCTGCAGGTCGGGAAGGAGTGCCCTTTCCGGCTCTTTTAGAGGCCTTAACTATGACGATTACTTTAGAAATATTACAGGAAGCAGGGCTCCGCTTACCAAAGCCGATTGGACAGACGATCGGGATTGTCGGGGCACTTATTATCGGCGAAGCAGCGGTGACGGCCGGCCTGGTCAGCCCCCTGATGGTTATCATCATTGGATTGACAGCTGTGTCTAGTTATGCTATTCCTACCTTCGATTTGAGTCTTGCGGTTCGGCTCATGCGATTCCCACTAATGATTTTGGCTGGTATTCTTGGTTTTTTTGGGGTAGCTGTGGGTCTTTATGCGATCTTAATTCACCTCCTAAGCCTTCGTTCTTTCGGAGTACCCTACTTAAGCCCGATAGCCCCGCTGCGTATTCGGGCCTTGTTACAAGATACATTCGTTCGGGCACCATGGTGGGCGTTAAAGCGTCGTCCTCAACTCATGGACGTCGAGGAACCCCGACCAAATGGGAAGGGGTAACCATGGAAAGAATTTCTCCCCACCAATTTATGACCTTAGGAGCGGCCGTACTCCTTGGTACAACGTTTCTTCCCGTAGCATCCATCGTGACTGGAGTCGGCGGTCGAGATGGATGGATGAGTGTCTTACCGGGATTTGCCGTGGGAATTCCTTACGGCTTAATGGTGTTTTCCCTTTTAGAACAGTATCCTCAAAAAAATCTATTGACGATTTCAGAAACACTGCTTGGAAAGTGGATCGGGAAAATCATAGGTACCATTTTCATACTAATAACGGGTTATCTTGGTGGCTTGTTGCTGGGGCAAGTCGGGGACATCTATCAGGTTTCGACTATGCCTGTAACCCCTCTCGGAGTGTTCTATCTAGGAGGATTATTACTCGTTTTCTATCTAGTGAACTCTGGGATCGAAGTGTTAGGTTTTTCCGAAGTAGTTTTTCCACTGATCGTCATCGCCTTGCTTCTGAATATTGGACTCTCTATACCTCGGATCGAACAAGGGGAACTTTTGCCTATTTTAAGTGAGGGATTTAAACCAATTTTTATAGGGGCATTTAAAGTAACCCCCTTTGTGATGACCTATATGCTCTTTCTAGCAGGAATTATCGCTTTTCTACCCACCGGAAAGCAAGAGCTTCGTCAGTTGAAAACTGGGGTTTGGCGAACTGTTTTCTTGGTGGGCATTCTAGACACGTTGGTTGTCTTAATCCAAATGCTTGTTTTTGGACCAGCGGAAACTATCCGTGTGGTCTATGGTTTACTTGTCTTAGGGAAAATGGTAGAAGTAAGCCGAACGGTAGCTGGAGTTGAATCCATATTTTTGGGGGTTTGGTTTGGAGCGGCGGTCTTAAAAATCAGTTCTCTCTTTTTTGCAGCGATTTGGGGTTTAGAAACCGTCTTTGGCTTGAAGGGGTTAAAATGGAACCTGGCAATGGGTGTTGCATTTTTAGGGATTGCTTTCAGGTTTATAAGAGGTCCTTCTTTAATTATGGAAATCGGACTTGTTGATGAGTATCTGATAGTGCCTTTTATATCCCTTTGGGTACCTATTCTATGGGGAGTCTCGCTCTGGAAGAAGGGAGCGAGTGTTCGACGAATGAGACCCCAATCAGGAGGGCAAGGGTAACGATGGAAAGAATCTCATCACATCAATTTATGACCTTAGGGGCAGCCGTGCTTATGGGGACAACGTTTTTTCCTGTAGCATCGATGGTTACTACAGTCGGTGGACGGGATAGCTGGATGAGTGTCTTACCGGGCTTAGCTGTGGGAATTCCTTACGGCTTAATGGTGATTTCGCTTCTCGAACAGTATCCAGGCAGAAATTTGTTACAGATTTCAGAAACGCTGTTTGGAAAATGGATTGGGAAAATCATTGGGGTCCTTTATATTTCAATCACGGGTTACTTTGGCGGGCTGTTGTTGGCCCAAGCAGGGGATATCTATGAGACTTCAATTATGCCTCTAACCCCCCTTGGGGTGTTCTACCTAGGAGGGCTTTTACTCGTTTTTTACTTGGTTAATTCGGGGATCGAAGTATTTGCGCGCTTTTCCGAAGTTATCTTTCCTCTAATTGTGATTGCCTTGGTTCTAAATGTCGGTCTCTCCATACCGCGTATGGAACAAGGAGAACTTATGCCTATTTTAAGTGAGGGATTTAAACCGCTTTTTTTAGGGGGGCTCAAAGTAGTACCCTTCGCGATGGAATATATTCTCTTCTTAGCGGGAATCCTTCCCTTTCTAGCTACTGATAAACAAGTGCTTGGACAATTGAAGACAGGGGTTTGGCGAGCAGTTTTTTTGGTAGGATTCCTGGATACAATGGTTGTCTTAATTCAAATTCTAGTGTTTGGACCTGCAGAAACCATCCGTTTAGTCTATGGTTTACTTGTCTTAGGGAAGATGGTGGAAATAAGTCGGACGGTAGCTGGAGTTGAATCCTTATTTCTAGGGGTGTGGTTAGGAGCCCTGGTCATAAAGGTCTGCGCATTTTTTTACACAGTGACTTGGGGCTTAGATACCGTCTTTAAATTGAAGGGATTAAAATGGAATCTCGCAGTGGGCGTCATATTTATGGTGATCGCTTTTAGGTTTAAAAGAGGACCTTCATTAATTATGGAAATTGGAATCGTCGACAATTATCTCATTTTACCTTTTGCGTCTGCTTGGATCCTTACTCTATGGGGAGCCTCGCGCTGGAAGAAGGGAACTGGTGATTCATGAAAAGTATTAGCCAACTTAAAAGAGGGCTTATAGGGATCTTGATTGTATGCCTTATGTTATTGCCTGGATGTTGGGGAAAACGGGAAGTGGAGGAATTAGCCCCACTATTAGGAGTAGGATTTGATCTTGGGGAAAAAACCGGTACTTTTGTCATAACATTTCAATTTGCAAGGCCAACAAAAGGAGCTGCGAGCGGTGCGGAAATTAAGGACCGAACATTTGGCGTAGAGACTTCAAGCGTCAGGGAAGCTATCGAAAAGATTTCTAAAATCACCTATCGGACCCCTTTTATGGGTTCACTGAAGGTGATCATTATTGGCGAGGAGGTAGCAAAAGCTGGTGGTTTTAATAATATGTTGGACTTTGCACAACGTTATTCTGAATTTCGTCGCTCAATGTACCTAGTTCTAGCTAAAGGGAAGGCCCAAGACATCTTGAGGCTAGAATTGCGCTCTGAGCTATTACCAGCTATGGCTACTAAAAATATCATTGAAGGTGGAGATGAAATATCGAGCTTCCCGATGGTACGGTTAGGGCATTACCTTACTATTTTAGGTACAACAAGTACGGCACCAATTCTCCCGGTGCTTGAGAGCGTAAAGCCTGGGGAGGGCCTTGAATATAAAGCGGACGGAAATGATGAGGCAGGAGAGATACGGATACAAGGTGCGGGAGTTTTGCGTGGGGATCGCTTGGTGGATTTTTTGACAGACGAAGAAACTAAAGGATATATGTGGTTAGAGAATGACGTTGTACATCGCTTAATTAACACTGTTGATCTTAAAGATGAAGAAAAAGAAAACGCTAAGTTTGGAGGGCAAGTATTAACATCCCGTACAAAGTACAAAGTACAAAATAATAACGGAAAAATAGAATTGCAATACCAGATCAACACAAGTATTGCAATTGATGAAGTTCTGGGATTAAAGAAACCACTGTCGGGTCCGGAGTGGGTAGAATTAGGGAAAGGGGCAGAAAAGAGCTTTGCTAAGGTTATCGAGAAAGAATGTGAGAGTTCGCTTAAAAAGCAACGAGAGCTAGGCCTTGATTTTTTGGGAATTGGACGGCATATTGAACAGAAAAATTCGGCATATTGGAAGACAATAAAGGATGATTGGGAGGCGGAAATTAAAGATTTTCCGATTTCCCTGGATGTACAAGTTACGGTTCATCATTCTGGAATGTCAAGCGGCAGTGCGGTTAATCCAACGGTAGAAGGGCAAGAATAGGGGTAGAAGTAACTAGGGGGGTATAATCATGATTAAGATGTTCCAGAACAATATAAAAAGCCCATCAGAAACTCAAGAAGTTGTTGAAGACTATAATACTTTTGTCAACGGGGGTAAGGTTCTCCCAGTATGTTACCGTTGTACTCAGGTCCCTAAAGAGGGCCTATATGATGGTTTTCGAGTTCAGGGAATGTTTTTTTGTTCGGATTGCCAACAGGAGTTGTTCACAGCAGAGCAAGGCACACCGGAATATCAGGAGTTCATGTTTTTGATAAAAGGAATTTTTTATTAAGTCAGAACGGTAAACAAATAATTAGTTTAATAAGATACAAACTAGTTTTACTAGCAATGAAGTAAGGAAAATATATAAATGTATCATTAGAACTTAAACTTTTCTTTACTACTTGGTTCCCTGAATAGAGGATTTGTATTAGGGATGAAAAAAAACCTATTTCATGTTAAACTATAAGGAATACCATGTGTCAGTTATATTCAAATGGTAAACAAGTCTGGTGAATGGAGGTTCTTCATTCGGTGGGTGATCTTGGAGCGGGATTGAGCCATTACCATAAACAAGGATTTTGCTCTTTCCATACTCCTGGCCATAAAGGTCGACAGGAGTTTTTTATTGGCCTTGATTTTCGGGGATTTGATTTAACTGAGCTTCCGGGGCTTGATATGCTTCATTCGCCGTACGGGATTATTGCCAAGGCGCAAAAACGGGCTGCAGAGATTTTCGGGGCAGAGGAAACCTTTTTTTTAGTTAACGGGGGGACGGTTGGAAATCAAGCGATGTTTCTCGCTTTGGAAGATACTGCGGATAAAAGGGTTGCTGTAGAAAGAAGCTCTCATCGTTCCGTTATGTCCGCCTTGGTGTTAAGTGGTTTAAAACCAGATTATTTGTTGCCCATCATTCACCCGGATTTTAATCTTCCTTTAGGACTCGACGTGAAGAAACAACAGATTTCATGGCAAGGGTTATCTGCCTGTCATGTCACGTATCCCAGTTATTACGGTACAGGCTTTGAATTAAGCCGTTTGGTGGATGAAAGAACGCGTTTGGAATTTGAAACGCCTATTCTCGTCGATCAAGCGCATGGCTCACATTACCTTGGCTCGTTATTTCCACCCAGTGCCTTAAAGGTTGGAGCAGACCTGGTCTTACATAGTTCTCATAAGACTTTAAGTGCTTTAACTCAATCTGCTATGCTACATGTTCAAGGGAGCAGGGTCTCTCGCACTCGCTTGAGGCAAAGTCTAGAGTTTTTGCAATCCTCAAGCCCGAGTTATTTATTTCTTGCCTCCTTGGAGCGAGCCGGAGAATTCGCCTTAGATAGTGGGCGGTGGGAATGTCTTAGGGAAGCAGTCGATGAACTTCATAGGAAAGTAGGGACTGGTTTTCGAATTCTCTCAGGAGAAGATGTCGGGACTTATGGTATTCATACGGTGGATTGGTCAAAAATTCTTATTAATACATTGCCGTTGGGTATTTCAGCTCCACGTTGTGTAGAATACCTCAGAGAAGGCTTCGGAATTGAACCAGAGTTATGGGATGAGGAAAATATCCTATTTATGTTAGGGATAGGGAATACACCAGAGGATATTCGTTGGCTTACCAAGGGGTTAGAAAGTCTAATTGATTTTGCTCCCTCTGTTGCAAGCAGAATCATAAAAAAGGGAGTAGAAAGATTGGTTCCTAAGATTCTTCCTTTACCTCGTCGGATTCTTTCTCCACGGGAAGCTTTTTTTGCCCATAAACATCAAATCCCCCTCAAGCAGAGCTTAGGTCATATTGTTGGGGAAACGATCTCGCCCTATCCGCCCGGAATCCCAGTGGTCGTAATGGGAGAGCAAATGACTCAAGAAGTTTTAGATAGGTTACTCACTGCCGGAGAGGGACGTTGGCAAGGCTGGGACGGTTTTGAGAATCAAACAATTTGGATTGTCGAGGAGGGCTAAAGGATGAAGAGAGTAATCCCGATTGGCGAGGACAAAGGTGTTGATGTGACGATATGAAACGACAGTTAGAACACTTAGAGAAAGCGGCAAGTGAAAGGCGATTAGCCCATCTCTTACTGTTCCATGGAGGAAGTTCGCTTCATCAACGAGAGGTTGCTCTCCGTTTAGCGCAAATTTTGAACTGTAGTAAGCCGATTTCCAACGGACCTTGTCAAAGTTGTTCGTCTTGTCGAAAGATTCTCAGTGGGAATCATCCAGAAGTTTTATGGCTAAAACCTCTTAAAACGACCATCGGGATTGAGCAGGTACTTAAGTGGCAAGAAAAGGTGAATCTTAAGCATTACGAGGGAATTTATAAAGTTTCTATTATTGAGCAGGCAGAAGCTTTGACGATTCCGGCCGCAAATTCCCTGTTAAAAGTTATTGAGGAACCGCCGGAGCGGACAGTTATTATTTTGAGTGCTGATAATGCGGAAGGCATTTTACCCACGATACAGAGCCGCGCACAGCTTGTTTATTTCCCTAATCTTTCTGAAGAAGCCTGGTTAAAGGAAGTAGGAGACGAGGATAGGCATGAGGCAATTCAAGCTTTTCGGCTAAGTGGAAGTAATCAGAATCTGGCGACAGAGATTTTAAAACATGGAATTTCTACACTGCAAGAATGGCTGGAAAAGTTTGGGATTGCTGTCCAAGAGAGAGATTTCCTTAAACTCTTTGCTCTTTTCCCCATCGATAAGAATCAAGCCAACCTTTATCTACAGGTAATGGCGGTACAGGCCCAAGCAGGAATTCGAAATGGGACGATCCGACCCTTCGACCTTTTGGCGATCGGGAAGGCCGTTGATGTACTAAGACAACAAGTAAATCCAAGATTAGTGATTGAAGTGTTAGCTTTGGAATTATTTCAACAAGGGGGGGCTCTCTGTGATTGAGATTGTGGGCGTTCGTTTTAAACACGCCGGAAAAATATATTATTTCTCCCCGGGAGACCTTGAACTCGCTGCATTTGATAAAGTAATTGTTGAAACAGCAAGGGGTATTGAATTTGGGGAATTGGTTATTCCCTCTCGTCAGGTTCCAGACGAAGAGGTGATTTTGCCATTAAAGCAGGTTATGCGTAAGGCCACGGCAGCGGACGAACATTTTGTCGAACAAAATAAAGCGAAAGAAAGAGACGCCTTTCAAATCTGCTTGAAGAAGATTGCCGAACATCATCTACCCATGAAATTAGTGGATGTTGAATATACGTTTGACGGGAATAAGATTATTTTTTCCTTCACGGCAGAGGGGCGGGTTGATTTCAGGGAATTGGTGAAGGATTTAGCAGCAATCTTTAGGACGCGCATCGAACTACGCCAAATCGGAGTGCGCGACGAAGCCAAAATGCTTGGCGGAGTTGGTTCTTGTGGCAGGATCCTTTGCTGTACTTCTTTCTTAGGGGATTTTGAGCCAGTCTCGATTCGGATGGCCAAAGACCAAAAACTCTCCCTTAATCCAACTAAGATCTCTGGAATTTGTGGTCGTCTGATGTGCTGTCTTAAGTATGAAAATGGCTGTTACAGGTCTGACGATAAAGAGCATTGTTCACGACAACACATTACTCTAGATACAGATAAGCTTATGGAAGGCTCCGATGAACAGAATCCCCGCGCGGAAAGCGTTCTCTCTCCTAAACCTGACGGGAGACAGCAACGCAATAGGAAAGGGGAAAGGCCTAAAGGAAAGAGTGAGAAAGTATGAGCCAATTGACCCAGGCCTTGACCGAAGTCGAAGAGAAATTACGTTCTTTACTCGAGGAAGTTAATCGCTTAAAGCCTTATGTTCAAGCGTTAGAGAATGAAAATATTAAGTTAAAGCGAGAATGGACTCTCCCGGAGAAAGAAACAGAACGAGTTATCGCTAATGCAGAGCACATCCAAGGAGTGGCCCATGATAATCTTGTTCGCCTATACCAAGAAGGCTTCCACGTTTGCCATCTTCATTTTGGGCAACCGTTAGAAGGGGATTGCCTATTTTGCATGGGCTTTTTAAGGAAAGATTAACGAAGTATCGGGATGGAAACAAGGAGTCGAAGGCATTGTTGGCTAAGGGTACATTGTATGTATGCGCGACACCCATTGGAAATTTAGGAGATATCACGTTAAGGGTTTTAGATACGTTGCGGGAAGTAGATCTGATTGCTGCAGAAGATACACGTCATTCACGTAAGCTTTTACAGCATTACCAGATTACGACCCACATGATTAGTTATCACGAGCATAACGAAAAGAAGAAATCTCTAGAACTGGTGGAGAAACTTAAAAGCGGTTTAACAATTGCACTTATTTCCGATGCTGGTCTACCGGGGATTTCTGATCCCGGAAATGAAATAATCCGGCTTTGTCAGAATGAGGATATACCAGTCGATGTTTTACCCGGACCTAATGCAGCACTTACAGCTTTGGTCTTGTCTGGAATGCCCACGGAACATTTTTCATTTCACGGGTTTCTGCCCACTACCACGGGGGCTAGGAAACGAAGTCTAGAGCCACTGGCAAATCTCTCACAGACTCAGATATTCTATGAGGCTCCTCATCGTCTAGTGGCTACTCTCCAAGGGATGTCAGAGCATTTTGGGGATCGTGAGGCGGCGGTAGTACGTGAGCTGACCAAATTACATCAGCAAGTGCATCGAGGAACCGTTTTAGAGTTAATAAAAGCTTTCGAACAAACCACACCTCGGGGAGAGTGTTGCATCATATTAGCACCCTACGTCCATGTTAAATTGGTAGGAAGCCCAGAAGAATGGTGCACAGAGGTCCAGGAAGGGATTGACCGGGGATTAAGTAAAATGGAGGCCATGAAAGAAGTGGCCAAGCGCCATGGAGTAAAAAAGCAACAAATCTATCAAGCCCTCCTCGATGCGCCGACCATGGATGGTCAAGTGTCCCCGTAGCCATGGATGGCGGGAGGGGACCGCAGGCCATGGACGGCCAAGTGTCCCTGTAGCCATGACTCGAACAGGGATGTTCGAGATTAGAGCATCGCCATGGATGGCTAGATGCCGGATGGCAAGGCGCCGTGACGGCGGGAAGAGACCGTTAGACCATAATAGTTGCTCATATGAGGACCTGAAATTAATCTTTCGGATAATAAGAAAAAAAGAAGGCCTTTAAGGCCTTCAAAGTTAATTATATGCACATATGCGTTTTAGTAAATTTCTCTAAGTATGGTTTAGCTATTAAACAGCTTTTGAGGATTCGACACTACTAGCTAAATTTTCGCTCATAGCAACAGCACAGTCTCGGCAGACGTTTTTACCGTGAAACATTTGGTTATTACTGGCATTACCACAAAATACACAAGCAGGCTCATACTTTTTGAGAATAATTCTTTCTTGGTCCACATAGATCTCCAGAGCGTCTTTCTCGTCAATACCTAAAGTGCGTCTAAGCTCTATCGGTAAAACAATACGACCGAGTTCATCTACTTTTCTTACGATTCCAGTTGATTTCATCATTTTTTCTCCACACTCCCTTTACAACAACATTCGACAGGAAACTACAGACTTATGATACCAATCGTTCCATATAAAGTCAACCAGTTTTTTGAAAAGATTTTCAAAAATATTGTCTTTTGAACTAAAAAAGCGCCTTTTATCATACGAAATCTCAATTGTGGGTATACTTGACAAATGTCAATCTGCCTTTTTTTTACCAGTTTTCTAATTCCTGCGTTTTTAAGTGGGATTTTCAACTAGTTCACTCTAATGAAATTGAGAAGGAGACGTAACGGTGAAATATTACATAACCACTCCGATTTTTTATCCTAATTCAAGTCCACATATTGGTACCGCATATACAACGGTTGCAGCAGATGCACTTGCCCGTTATCATAGATTGATAGGGGATCAAGTTTATTTTCTAACGGGTACCGATGAAAATGCTCAAAAAATAGTTCGTACCGCCGAAGCGCATCAGATGGACCCCAAACTTTACGTGGATGGTGTGGTAGAACGTTTTAAAGAACTATGGAACGCCTTAGAAATTTCGAATGATGATTTTATACGGACAACGGAGCAACGTCATCAAATAGTCGTTCAAAAAATCTTTACTCAACTTTTTGAACAAGGGGATATCTATAAATCAGAGTATTCTGGGTGGTATTGTACCCCTTGTGAAACGTTCTGGATGGAAAACAAACTGATTGATGGAAAATGTCCTAATGCAGATTGTGGTCGTGACGTGGAATTACTCAAGGAAGAAAGTTATTTTTTTCGTCTTTCAAAGTATCAGGGAGCTTTGCATCAATATATTGAAGAGTATCCGGAATTTATTCAACCAGTTTCCCGGCGCAACGAAATGCTGCGTTTTATTGAAGGTGGTTTAGAGGACCTTTGTGTTTCGCGTACCACATTTCAATGGGGAATTAAAGTTCCCTTTGACCCTAAACACGTTGTATATGTCTGGCTGGATGCTCTGATAAATTATATTTCGGCGCTTGGGTACCCTGATGGGGAGAATTATCAGAGGTATTGGCCTGCTGATGTGCACATTATGGGGAAGGATATTGTGCGTTTTCACGCTGTGATTTGGCCAATTATTCTGATGGCCTTAGACATTCCACTACCTAAAGTGATTTATGGGCATGGTTGGTATTTAACCAAAGATGGTGGGAAAATATCCAAGTCTCGCGGTAACGTACAGGATTCTTTCGAATTAATTCAGAGATATGGCTCAGATGCTATCCGTTATTTCTTACTGCGAGAAATGCAGGTAGGAACAGATGGTACGTATTCCGAAGATAACGTGGTCGAACGCCTAAACAGCGATTTGGCTAATGATTTTGGGAATTTTATATCTCGAAGTTTAGCAATGGTTGTCAAGTACAGAGAGGGAATTGTACCTCAGCCCGGACAAGACAGTGAACTGGAGCGGGAATTAAAAGCATTGAGTCAAGAGGTCAAGAAATCTGTCGAGCAAAGCCTCAGTAGCTGCGATCCAGCCAGGGCCCTTGAAGAAATTTGGCGGTTTGTGGCACGGTGTAACAAGTATGTGGACGAAACAGCCCCCTGGGCGCTCGCTAAACAAGAGGAGCAGCGGGAGCGCTTAGATACGGTGCTTTATACCTTTGTAGAATCGATACGAATTATGGCAATTTTAACGGCCCCCTTTATGCCGGGCTTACCCTCGAAGATTTGCAGGCTCTTAGGGTATGATGAGGGCCTCATTCGCTGGAATGAAGCGGACCAATGGGGAATACTGAATCATGGAACCCGCGTTCAAAAGGGAGAGCCACTTTTTCCGAGAATTGATATCGCCCAATATCTAACGGTAGGGGAGATTAAAACAGTGGACCTAGCACAAGCTCCAAAGGAAAGCCTAGAACCTGTTCAGACCATAGAATTTGAGCCTATTAAAGAAGAAATCAGCATTGAAGAATTTGCCAAACTGGATTTACGGGTCGGGAAGGTTTTAAGTGCCGAGAAAGTGGAGAAGACGGATAAACTCTTGAAGTTAGAAATTGAAGTGGCTGGAGAAGTACGCACAGTGGTTTCTGGTATTGCTAAGCACTATGCACCAGAAGACCTTATTAATCAATATGTTGTCGTGGTCGCTAATTTGAAGCCCACTAAGCTGAGGGGAATTACGTCCCAGGGTATGATCTTAGCAGCTTCGCAAGGGGAAATCTTGGAGGTTCTTACGCTGAAAAAAGATCTTCCTGGAGGGGCGCGAGTTAAATGATCTGGGATACTCATGCACACTTAGATGATCTTGGCTATAAGGAAGACTTTCTTGAAGTCGCTGCACGCATGAAGTCAGCCGGAATTTCTCGGCTGACGAATGTAGGTTATGATCTACCTTCTTCAGAGCGGTCTGTTAAGCTAGCCCAAGACTATGATTTTATCTATGCAGCGATTGGTGTACACCCTCACAATGCGGAAGAGGCTACCGATGAAACTTGGGAAAAGCTTTTAGGAAAATTGGTTAAACAACCGAAAGTTTTGGCTTGGGGCGAAATTGGGCTGGATTATTATCGAGATCTGTCTCCACGCCCAATTCAAAAAAAGGTATTTATCCAACAAATAAAGTTGGCTAATGAAGTTGGCTTGCCTATTGTTATTCACAATCGCGATGCACATCAGGATGTTATGGAAATTGTTAAGTCGAATCCCCCTCAATACGGTGGAATATTTCATTGCTACTCAGGCTCTTGGGAAATGGCAAAGGTTCTCTTAAACCTGGGATTCTATCTATCGTTTGCTGGACCAGTAACCTATAAAAATGCCCGCCATACGGTCGAGGTGGCTAAAAACGCCCCGTTAGATCGAATTTTGGTAGAGACAGATTCTCCCTATTTAACTCCAGAACCGCGACGTGGAAAGCGTAATGAACCGACGTATGTTGTAGAAATAGTTAAGAAACTAGCTGAGATCCGAGGCGTGCCTTTTGAAGATCTTGCTATCCAAACCATGCATAATGCAGAAACCATTTTTAGACTTGTCTAAAGAACTGATTTAACAGTTCTTTTTTTTTGTTTACTTCATAGATTTTAGTAAGGAGGGATAAAATGTATTCGCTACCGATTACTACTTATTCCGATTATTGGCGAAGAACCAAGCAATGGAGTTCGTACTTAGGCGGATTAGCAGTGTTTGCAGCTGGTACACGTTATTCAATGTTGGAGGTGCCAGATATTTCTCAACTCTACTCACTGCAGACCTCACAACTATTAAGTACAAAAAAATTAAATATTGAACAATTGAATACAAGCCAAGAAATAGACAACCAAGCAGGAGGTATTCAAGAAATAAATAGCCAAACACTGCCAAGTGAAGGGACTGGAGATCAGGCGATAACTAGCAGGATTCAAGTTGTAGAGCAAGAGATCCCGTTTGAAACGCAATATGTTGAATCGGATAAACTTCTTCCAGGTATGAGTCAAACCGAGGAACAAGGGGAAGAAGGCGTTTTGCGTCAAGTCATTAAGACCTTCGAAGTTGATGGACAACCCGTTGATCAACAAGTGGTCGCTAGCCTCGAACTTAAAAGTCCCAAGAAGGAAGTCATTATTCAAAACTCAGAGCCAATTCCAAAAAAGAAAGTAATTGTTCAAACTCCTAAAAAAGCTATTGCTGAAAAGGAACAAGTTGATTTAATAAATTTGAATATTAGTAAAACATTGGACGTTGAGGCTACCGCTTATACGTATACTGGAAATAACACAGCGACGGGAGTCAAGCCAAGGGAAGGCTTGATTGCTGTCGATCCAAAGGTTATTCCGATGGGTACCAAAGTCTATGTTGAAGGATACGGTTATGCAATAGCTGCAGACACGGGGGGAGCAATTCTTGGCAATAAAATTGATGTTTTCTTTGGTACCCTACGTCAGTGTATGGATTGGGGTCGAAAGCCTGTGCGCATTCATATCCTTAGCCCCATATAATGGAAATTATTTTGACAACTGACTACTTATCCATTAAAATAAAGTTGTTATTAGCATATTTTGGAGGGATTCAATGTTACAGATTACTCGAACTAAAGGCTTTGTCTTAGTTCGTACATCTCGTATTGCCCAATTTGTCGTTGCGGGATTTGTTATTTTCCTGATTGCCACAATGGCCCTTTTTTACAATATGAAAACGATTAACCTTACTATTGACGGAGAGCCCATTCAGATTACAACAATTTTCGGGACTGTTGGTCAGGCACTTAATCATTCGAAATTTGAATTTTATCCTGAAGATATTGTAATTCCTTCACGTGACACAAAAGTTATAAAGGGATTAAGCGTTGAAGTAACCAAAAGTGTACCGGTTCAGTTCTCAGTCGATGACCAAACGTTTACGACACGGACCCCCGCTAAAACTGTGGGAGAAGCTATAACTGAATTAGCTGAGAGATATAGTATTGAAGTTAAAGATGTTGACGAAGTGAATGTTTCACGGACTGAAGTGGTTTCCAGCCAGATGGAAATCAAGGTACATAAGGCTATTCCTATCATCGTGAATGCAGATGGCAAGAAGTCGGAAGCATTTATAGCACCACGTACCGTAGCGGATGCACTAAAGAAACTAGGCCTTACCCTCGGCGCTAAAGATAAGATCTCGTTAGCACTTGATCATATGCTAGTACCTAATGACCAATTGGATGTTGTTAGAGTTTCTGAGAAAATAGAAGTTTTGACGAGTGAGATTCCTTATCAGACCGTTGCACAGCCGGCGGATTATCCCGTTGGATTACCGGACAAAGTGGTCAGTCGTGGCTCAAATGGTGCCCAAGAGCAGACGATACGACTTACCTTAGAGGATGGAAAAGAGGTTGATCGAGAGATACTTGGCCAACGAGTAGTCAAGGCTCCCACTAATCAAGTAGTTTCTCGCGGTACACAAACTTCTATTTCACGGGGTGGAAGCACGATTCAGTTTAAAAGAGCTTATGTTATGAGAGCAACCGCTTATTGTATACCTGGAGGCACAACTGCAACAGGGGCAGCGGTCCGCACGGGGATCATTGCTGTCGATCCTAGGGTTATCCCACTGGGTAAGAATGTATATGTTGAGGGGTATGGAGTAGCACGGGCGTTAGATACAGGAGGGGCTATCCGAGGTAATCGTATCGACCTTTACATGAATTCGAAGGAGGAAGCCTTGTCCTGGGGTGTTCGTAGTGTTTTGGTATATGTCCAATAAATAAATAGATTAGTAAAGGGTGACTTCGCTTAAAGTGAAGTCACCCTTTTTATACTAAAAACTGAAAGTCTATCTTTATTTCTCAGCACATACTCTTAAAGAGAACCACAAGTAAGGGAGTGCTGGAAACGATGGTGCGATGGCCTAAAATAATACTAGGTAAAAAAACGGCAATAGTTCTTGTTTTGGGTGTAATGGGTATGTTAGTAGTCTCAGTATTTTGGCATGGTTCTACCGCCGTTGTTAGCCCTCTGGAAGATCGTTACGTTGTGATGCTTGATCCCGGACATGGAGGGTATGATCCAGGAGCGGTTTCCTCTCAGGGTGTTTATGAAAAAGAGATTAATCTCCAAATTGCCCATAAAGTTAAGGAGATGCTTCGTCCAAGTGGAATAGTGGTTTTTCTTACTCGGGAAGAAGATTCGGATTATGTTCCTAATGGGGTGATGGGTAAAACTTCCAAGAAGAAAATTGACCTAAATCACCGCATTGATATGGCAAATCAGGAGAAAGCTAATGTTTTTGTCAGTTTACATGTTAATGCAACCGCCAAAGGTCAAAATTCAGGGGCCGAAACATTTTACCATTATAAATCTGAATCTGGAAAAAGGTTAGCTGAATTAATCCAACAAGAATTGATTAAAATATCAGGGATGAATCGTAGAATTGCCAAGCCTGGTGATTTTTACGTAATAAAAAACACCAAAATGCCAGCTGTTATTGTGGAAGTTGGGTATTTGTCCAGTACAAAAGAACAGACAAAGTTACAACAAACTTGGTATCAAGAGCAGTTATCACGGGCGATTGCCAAAGGAATTTCTAATTATTTTTCAACACACCCATAATTGACTTAGGAAGGATATATATGACTGAAATTATTTAGATACATAACCTCTTTTGAAGCGGGGAAAATAAAGTCAGTGACCGAATCTAGATTAAGGAGTTGAAGCGCAGCATGAAACGGTTTTTGACTTTTATGAGTAGTGCCTTAATTTTGGGCCTTACCTTGACAGGATGTACCAATGTACAATCTCCCCAAGCTCCGGGCGAAGCACCGGATCAGTCAACACAACAAACTACAAAGCTCCCTGAAGCAGAGGCAGGAGCAACGCGAGAATCCGTATTAGGACCTGAAAAACGTGTGGTCATGGGATTTTACACTGACCAAGAAGGGTCTGTACCTAGTTCGAAAGAAACGACGTTGAAAAATGCTAAGTTGCTGGATGAAGTTGCGTTTTTCTGGTACTCTTTTGATGCAAACGGCAAGGTTATTAAGACAGGTGACGTTGATTTAAAAATTAAAGATCAGGTTCAAAAAAATGGGTCCAAAGCCTATGCTTTAGTGCATAACATGAAGTTAAAAGGAACGGTTGGCTTTGATGAGAATCTAGCACACAGTGTATTATCTAACCCAGGAAAAAGGTCGAACTTAGTGACAAGCTTAGTCAACCTGACAACCCAAGACAATTGGGATGGAATTTCGGTGGACATTGAGAAAACTCCTCCTGGAGATCGAGAAAATTTCTCTTCCTTTGTTGCTGAGCTTAAAAAAGCATTAAAAGCGAAAGATAAAGTCTTGAACATTTCTATCCCGGCTAAATTTGTAGATTATCCATCAGATCTATGGTCAGGTGCCTACGATTATGCTGCAATCGGAAAATCCGCTGACCAAATCATCCTTATGACCTATGATGAGCATGGACTCGGAACAACCCAAGGACCAGTAGCCTCTGAGGGATGGGTAGATCGAGTTATTAAATTCGCAGTGGGAAAAATACCTAAAGAAAAAATTGTGATGGGTCTCCCGGTATACTCCTTTGACTGGGGAACGAACAAACCTATCATGCCAGATTATCTGTCCTATGCTCAAACGGTTGAGCGGGCTAAGAAGCACGGCGTAGAAATTGTTACCGATCCCAACGCCAAAGTGCCACAGTTTACCTATACAGCAAATGGGATACGTCACGAAGTTTACTTTGAGAATATCGCCAGCTTAAGGGCAAAAATGGATGATGCGCTCAAATACAAGTTGCATGGCGTTGCTGTTTGGCGTTTAGGAATGGAGGATCCCGCAATTTGGGATCAGCTCATAAAAACTTATGGCACCAATAAAGAAACCAGGGAGAAAAAATAAACTCCTTAACGGGACGGAAGAGAAAATCTTTCGTCCCGTTAACGTATGCCCCCTTAATTTGAGTATTTGGACATTCTCGGTTAAGATATAGGAGTTGAAAGCGGAGGAATCAAAGAATGATAAAAGAATTAATTGTAGTTGAAGGGAAAAATGACGCACATGCAGTGCGCCTTGCCCTTGGAGCAGTGGATCTTCTCTGGACTGATGGTTATGGGCTAACCAAGAAAAAGTTAGACTATATTGCAGAAATGGCAAACCATCAAGGGGTGATTGTTTTTACAGATCCGGACACGGTGGGAGAGCAAATTCGCAATCGTATTCGGACTTATGTTCCGCATGCTAAACATGCTTATTTATCTAGGAAAGTAGCGACAAAAGATGGGGATATCGGGGTTGAAAATGCTGCATTACAAGAAATCCGTCGTGCCTTTGAAACTATTCAGCAAGATCATAAGACTTCCACTAACGGTGAGAAGTTTACGATACAGGATTTATTTCAAGCTGGTCTTGCGGGCGTAGAGCAGGCAAGTGAATATAGGATAGCCGTAGGGCGAAAGCTAGGAATCGGGGATACGAATGCCAAACAATTCCTTCATCGATTAAACCGTTTCGGAATTTCACGGGAGGTTCTTTTCAAGGCAATAGAGGAGGTTCAGCATGGAAAGCGCATCTGAATACACGCAGCGACTCATAAAACATGGGGCACGCGCCCATAAATCGCTGGGCCAGGTTTTTTTAATCAGTGACGAAGTGATTGATTGTATTATCTCAGCCAGTACGTTACAGCCGGATGTTCCACTCGTAGAAATCGGGCCCGGTCTTGGAGTCTTAACACGGGTCCTCGCGCCCAAAGTGCCCAAGATGTGGGCGGTTGAGTTGGATAGCCATAAAATTGGGATTCTGAACAGAGAGCTAAAAGGGCTTCCCATAGAAATTGTCAATCAGGATGCCTTAAAGCTAGATCTAAAGGACCTCTGGGGAGATCAATTGGGATATTTGGTAGGGAATCTGCCTTATTATATTACCAGTCCACTGATCATGCATTTTCTTGAGCAAGCGGATAGATTAAGTGGGATGACGATTATGATCCAGAAAGAAGTAGCAGATCGTATTGCAGCACCACCAGGGAGTAAGACATATGGTATTTTGTCAATCGCGGTGCAGATTTCGGCAAGCGTAACAAAAGTAACGGATGTCTTACCGAGTGCTTTTTGGCCGTCGCCCAAGGTTACTTCGTCCGTACTTAGACTAGACCTTCGCCCCTACCCAGGATTTGACGTCAATAAAAAGGACTTTTTTCGAATAGTTAAAGCCGCTTTCAGTCAACGGAGAAAAACCTTGAGTAATTCGCTAATGGGTGGACTAGGGATTAAAAAAGAAGAAGTCATCGAACGCCTGCAAAGCGTAGGCATTTCGGAAGGGCGACGTGCAGAATCGTTGAGCATAGAAGAGTTCCAGATTTTAACAAGATCCTTTCAGGACTAATAGTAGGAATTTAGGAGTATACACCACTTTGTCGGTGTATACTCCTCTTTTTGTGACGAAGGTTAACGATCTAAAAGGGTAATCAAGTATGCTAAAAAATTTTCTTGATTTTTAAGGGCATAAAAGCCGTGTAATTTCCAAACTATAAGGTTGCTCGATAAACACAGTTCGAAGCTCTAAGTTCGAGGTTCGAAATCGAGTCTATGATTATCCTAGAAGTTCTCGTTTTAGATAATGTTGCAGATGATGGAGGTTGACTGGGGTTGGGAAAAGCAAAGAATGGTTATCTTAAATGGTCAAGTGTTATTGCGACGATGGCAACGACCGTGCTTGCGCTTACGGCGTTGATTACTGTCTATTTGACAATGTCCGCTTGGAAGGTACAGCAAGAGACCGCACGGCCCTATTTCATTTTAAAAGAATCCCCTAAAATTGACTTAGGTAATGAATTAAGCTTTGAGTTGAGATTCAATAATGTGGGAATACACCCCGCGGTCAATCTTTCGAGTAAGACAGTTATCTTTGATGAGCGATTGGACGATAAACCGATTTACGAAGATGAATCCTCGATTGTTAACGACATCCCCAAAGAAACTTCATCGAGCTTAATTGTCACGATCCCCAGCGAAGAGATTTACCCTAAACAGCTTGAAATCAAGGCGCACTTTATCGTCATAGATCTACAGTACTCAGACCCCATTTTAAATAAAGCCTATAGTCAAACGATTTATATGAAATGGACCGGAGTCAAAGAGGGTCAATTGCAACCGATTGTCCATGTGCGGGTGGATGAAAAGGAAACTATTTTAGGGTACTTTCAAAAGCAAAAAATCAATCCTAAACTGAGGAATTAACTATTTCTCGACTTGCGCAATTAGAGGTTCCGGGGATGATGACATGTTGCTCGTAAAACAAGCTCTGAGATTTTAGAGACTCTTGCCAATCTCTAAGAAGATCAAAACGCCGTTCAGGATGGTAGCCCAATAAGTTGTGTTTTCCTAATGATCGAGTCATAGGGATAGCTTGGCTTAGCGCTATGCCCATAAGGCAATCTCCGATGATAGTTTCGGCAATCAGTCGAGCATGACGTCGATGCTTTCTAGGAGAGTGGAGGGCTTCGTGAGGAATTGAGGTGGCCACTTTAATCGAAAAACCGATCTCCTTTGCCCAATACAGGGTGAGCGGGGGTATTGCAATAGCCTTGATAGGAAGGGTATCTAAGGCGTGTTTAGAAAGGGCATGAGGCCCGTGTGTGGGCGTTGCAAGACCTAGGGTCTTAAAAAGATCTAATTCACGATTGAGCTTCGAACGGAATTTAAGGACGAGATTAGCGAGTTTTTGCCGATGTGGAATGTAAGGATAACAATTTGTTAAAGCAACATCGACTCCTGATTCAATGGAAGTAAGGAGTTGGACAAGATTGTGATAGATATCTCCGGACATATCCCCATCGACAAACAGTGCTCCCGTAACTCCTAAATGACGTGCATAAAGCGCTCCGACTGCTCTCGGAATATCAATACCTAAGGGTTCTGAAAAATATAGAATATGAATCCGAGTATCTGGTATTGAGCGAGCAAGCTCTAACGTCCGATCCGTACAGCCATTAAGGACAAGGATTATATAGCTTATAGGAAGACGCAATACAGTGGTTAAGACTGCCAAGATGCTCTTTTCCTCGTTTTTGGCTGGAATAATCACTCCGAACATCATTGGACCCCCTTTATCTTAACTTGCTATACTATATGCCGTTTGGCTATATTCGACATAGTATATAGCATATTTGAAGGTCGATATTCGCTATTCGAATTATGGAAAAAGATTCACCAGCTGTATTTTATTTTGATATTCGAACCACGAACAACGAACTTCAAACCATGTAAAAGGAGGTCTAGCTATGTTTCAGGTTGGAGATATTGTTGCTCGACTCTCACATCGACAGGATATTTACTTTCACATTGATCAGTTGAAGGTAAATTTAAAAGGGGAAGGATCGGCGATTCTTAAAGGGATTAATTTACGACTACTCGCGGATGCTCCAATCTCAGACCTTGTCGCAAAGAGTCCAAGTGAAGTCGCGAACTACGAGCGTGAAGATAGTAAGCTGATTTATCAAAAGTTACACAAACTAACCAGTCAACGAAAGGTGGATTTGGATGATAAAAGAGAATTTTTTGAGGTGCCAGGACGAGTGATACAGCTTGACGGGGACCAAGATTATTTAAACCAATGCATTAAAATGTATCGGCAAATGGGAATTGATGCTAAGGGAATTTGTAAATCAGAGATTGAACAACCGAGAGTCATTCGCAAAATCTTACAAGAAAACCCAGCCGATATCTTAGTATTGACCGGTCACGACGGCTTCATCTATGGAAAAAAGGATTTTCACAGTAATGATAGTTATCGGAGTTCACGCTATTTTGTGGAATCTGTATTGGAAGCAAGACGTTTTCAGCATAACCGTGATGCATTAGTAATTTTTGCAGGGGCTTGCCAATCTAACTATGAAGCGATTCTTTCAGCAGGAGCTAATTTTGCTTCATCACCTAAACGCATGCTCATCCATGCATTTGATCCAGTGTTCATCGTGGAGCGAATTGCTTTTACCCCAACAGATCAAATTGTTTCAGTGAAGGATATTTTGACGCATACGATTACGGGGACGGATGGAGTCGGAGGGGTAGAGACTAGGGGGCAAATGCGACGGGGGTATCCTAGAAGTCCTTATTAAAACCATCAAGGGAAAAATTGGTTTTTGAATGTTGGGGGAAAATGTTGGGGGGACGGTCCTTTTAACACATGCGTGTTAAAAGGACCGTCCCCCCAACACAGAGGGCTATTAAGGATCAATAGTCACAGGGGTGCCGATTTCGACCAGTCGGAATAGGTTTTCGACGTCGTGGTTATGCATGCGGATACAGCCTTTTGATACGGCCTGACCAATGCTTGAGGGGTTATTAGTACCGTGAATTCCGTAAAACGGAATTGAGAGACCCAGCCAACGACTGCCAAAGGCTCCGCCAGGATTAACTACTTTCGTGGCAATGGTGTATTGCCCTGGGGGGGTGGGGGTTGATCTTTTGCCTACTGCGATGGGATAATAACCAATTCGCTGAGTCCCGTCATAAAGCTCTAGCAGTCGACGGGCGGGGTAAACGACAATTCTGTAATTGAGCATAGAGAAGCCTCCTAACTCTAAGGAATAAGATCTATCTCATGCTATGTTCAGAATTTCTGAATGTTCTTGCATAATTAAACCCTCTTTAGGTAGAGAATATAGCGGACAAGGAGGGATCAGCTTTGACGGAACATGTAGAAGGAAAGCTTTTAATTATTGGCGGAGCGGAAGATAAAAAGGGAGAGTGCAAGATCCTAAAACGTTTTGTTCAAGAATCTGGTGGTAGAGAAAGCCGGATTACGGTTTTAACGGCTGCCACAGAATACCCGCTTCAAGTAGGAGAAGAGTATCACGCCCTATTTCTTAGTCTTGGGGCTCAAGAAGTACAGGTTCTGGACGTTTCAGACCGCATTCAGGCGAATAGAATAGGGATTGGCAAAGACTTTGAAAATTCAACGGGGATCTTTTTCACAGGGGGGGATCAATTACGGATTACGGGTTTGTTGGGAGGGACATTGCTCGGCCATATGCTGCAACAGTTGTACGAAAAGGGGATTATTATTGCTGGCACGAGTGCAGGGGCCTCCGTTATGTCTGATACGATGATTGTTGGAGGGGAAGCGGGAACGGCAAAGAAAAGTAATTTGTCAATGGCTCCGGGATTGGGCCTTTTGCGTTCTGTGGTGATTGACCAGCATTTTGCTCAGCGTGGTCGAATAGGCAGACTTTTATCGGCAATTTCTCAAAACCCCTATGTTCTTGGTGTGGGAATTGATGAAGACACCGCTATCTTAGTGCAGTCTGACGCGCGCGTTTTGGTAATTGGCAGCAATACGGTCACTGTGGTAGATGCGTCTCCCTCTACTACAACGAACGTTTCAGAAACCACTCCAGGTCAACCTTTAGTGTTGAGCCCGATAATTTTGCATGTACTTTCCGATGGCTACAGTTTTGATCTAAAACGCAGGGTTTCTTTACTTTAGCCTACGGATGATATTTGAGGAATACCTATTGTAAAAAAGGTTTAAACTAATGGGGAAAATATCCATGCATCTTAAGGGGGAACAACAACAAAATGGAGATTAGAGAAGTCCAAGCGATCGAGGGGGTCAATGTATATAGCCATCGCCCAATTATTCGAGCGATTGTGGATCTCCAAGAATGGACTGAGCGATTTAGTGATGAACTGGGGAACTTTCGTTTTCGGCTCGTGGAGACTCTACCCTCATTGGCAGAGCACCATTGTGCGCGAGGTAAAGTGGGTGGTTTCCTAGAACGCCTAGAAGAGGGGACTCTTATTGGGCATGTCATAGAACATGTGACTATAGAACTTTTGACGTTAGCAGGTCAAACTATTAAATACGGTAAGACTATGGCGATTTTGGAAAAACCGGGATGGTATGAAATTATCTTCAACTACGAAGCTAAAGAGGGTGCTATAGAAGGGTTTAAGCAGGGTTTTACCCTGGTTAAGAAGCTTCTAGATCAAGATTCCTTTGATGTAGCACACGCGGTAGAGCAAATTAAGAAAGTGACGGCTGCCTATGAATTAGGAGTTTCAACGCAAGTCATTGTTGACGCATGTAAGGAGCGGGAGATTCCAGTCCATCGTCTCAACGAGGGAAGTCTGTTACAGTTGGGGTATGGACGTAATCAACGCCGTATTCAAGCAACGATTACAGACAAGACATCATGCATTGCTGTGGATATTGCCTGTGATAAGGAAATGACCAAAAGGATACTGCACGAGGGCGGGGTACCAGTGCCCTTTGGGCATATTGTCAGGACGGAAGAGGAAGCTGTTCAGGCGTTCCTCGAAATGGAAACGTCCGTTGTAATCAAGCCCCTGAATGGGAACCAGGGTAAAGGGGTTACACTCCATATCACGTGCACGGCGGAAGTAAGAGCTGCGTTTAAGGTCGCTCAAACTTATGGGGATTGGGTCGTTATTGAAGAATATATAGAGGGGCAACATTATCGTTTGGTTGTGGTGGGAGATCGATTGATTGCTGCTGCAAAACGGATCCCGGCCCATGTGATAGGGAATGGCATATCCACGATTGCGGAATTAGTAGACCAAACTAATGCAGATCCTCTGCGTGGAGATGATCATGAGAAAGCCTTAACTAAAATTAAGGTTGACTCGGTAGTCCTCTTAACACTCACTCAAAAGAACTTAACGATATCCTCTGTTCCAGAGCCAGGTGAAGTGGTTTATTTACGGGACAGTGCAAATATAAGTACAGGTGGAACTGCTGAGGACGTGACGGATCTCGTCCATTTAGATAATATTGATTTGGCAGTCTATGCCTCGAAACTGATTGGTTTAGACGTTATAGGTATTGACTTAGTCATTGAAGATATTGAGGCGTCCTATCGTGAAAGGGGCGGGCATATTATTGAAGTGAATGCCGCGCCGGGGATTCGTATGCACCATTTTCCAAGTGTAGGCAAAGCACGAGATGTGGGCAGAGCAATTGTCGAAAAAGTGATGCCATCGGGAAATGGACGAATCCCTATAGTTGCTATCAGTGGAACGAATGGAAAAACAACGACAACTCGCATGATAAATAAAATGCTGATAGATCAACAACTTGTCGTTGGCATGGCTTCAACCGATGGGATTTACATTAATAAGAAACTGTGGACACAAGGAGACATGACAGGACCGGATAGCGCTAGGTCTGTTTTGAGACACCCAGATATACAAGTAGCGGTTCTAGAAACGGCTAGAGGCGGGATTCTAAGGGCTGGCTTAGGCTATGAATATGCAGATGTAGCAGTGATTACCAATGTTTCTAATGATCATTTGGGCCAGTATGGCATAGAGACCCTCGAAGATATTGCTCATGTAAAAAGTTTGGTTGCAGAGGCAGTCAGGCCTCATAGTTACGTGGTCCTAAATGCAGATGATCCTCATGTCGTACAAATGGCAGGAAGGACTAAAGGGAGAATAATCTTTTTCAGTACTGAAAAAGAAAATATACAGATTATTAAGCATTTAGCCAAAGGTGGGACCGCTGTTTTTATGCGACGGGGCACGATTTTACTTTGCCAAGGCTCTCAAATCTTTAGAATCTGTTCAGTTAAACAGATTCCCGTGACTTGGGAAGGGAAAGCCAAGCATAATATCCATAATGCTTTAGCTGCAATCGCTGCGGGCTGGGCTTTGGGATTGAGTGCGGTGGCTATTCGAAATTCTCTTCAGGAATTCTGTTCTGATGCTGAGCACAATCGGGGACGCTTAAATCTCTACGAGTTACAAGGTGTCCAAGTATTTATTGATTATGGACATAATGCAGCAGGCATTCAAGAAGTTATCAAAACACTCGAGCATTTTAAAAGGAAATCACTGGTGGGCTGCATTACGGTTCCGGGAGATCGACCAGATGAGACAATCCGCGAAGTGGGTCGGGTAGCCGCAAGAGGTTTTCAACGCTTAATTATTCGAGAGGATGCTGATCTGCGGGGGCGTAAACCCGGTGAAATTGCCCAATTGCTTTATGCTGAGGCAATTCGAAGTGGTATGAATCCCCAAAAGATAAGTATTGTACTTTCCGAAACAGAAGCCTTTCGAACGGGATTAGATAGTTGTATCCCAGGCGATGTCTTCGTGATGTTTTATGAGTACCTTGAGCCGATTGAAGAAGAAATTCGTATCAGAATGGAATTGCAAAAATCATTATCCTATATTCCATTAGAAAGCGAATGGGTTGTTGGTGGTGAGTTTTAAAAGGTACTATGGCTACAATCAATTAAAAATTGAGGAATTAAAGGGGCGAGGATTATCTTCGTCCCTATATTTCTAATACATCAAAAAGTGTAATTTCGGGTAAGTATAAAGCAACTAAGGCTTCTGAGTGCGCCAAGGCTGACAGAATTGACTAATACGTGCGAAGACAGTGTCTGCGAGAAGGCTAATTCGTGCGAAGACAGTGTCTTCGCGGGCACAAGCCAAGTTTTCTTACGAAAATGAATCTACGCGCTGTCATTTCATACTGTTATTTCAGTGAACATTAAAACCCTCAAAACCCTCTAAATCTTTGTTTCCAAATCACCTACCCCTAAAAAGACAATAACATGCCCGAGAACACTGTTATAGCTACGAACGGAGTTTATGATGCTTTAACTATTTGGTATCCTTTTGATTCTAGTGCCTTAATCAAACGTTGTTCTTTCTTCTTCTCCTGATTTTCGATAAACTGTGTACCAAGTTCTTGATATGGGGTTTTAGTTTGTAAAATTTGATA
>NZ_JUEE01000045.1:0-14794 GCF_000802135.1 Desulfosporosinus sp. BICA1-9 | reverse complement strand
TAGCCAACTCTGTGCACATTTGCCGAAATGAGACAAATTCAGGACGAGTGAAGTACAAAACATGCATGCGAAATAAGATGACGGCATCCCAAGGCTTACGTCCCCGAGGATCAAGGATGGGCCGTGGGAACAGAAAGCGGATATATTCATCTTTAATGAAAGAAAGATAATCAATGAGATCCGCATTAAAACCAAGTGTGCTATAATATAGGGGTGAGAACATGTCTATCTGTATATGCAAGGTTTACACCTCTTCCTGTGTGATAATTTTGGTTTTGTCACCTTAATTTTACCACACCATGGATAGGGGTGTAATTATTTTTAAAGAACTTATGTTTGGTGCTGTTCAGCTTTTTGTAACAGACACTATAAGGAATTGAAACTCTAGTTCTAATTCTAATTCTTTATCTATATCTATGTCCGTAGCCTGCCTATAAGGAATTGAAACCCAAATAGCCAAGGACTCAAACGCATTCGGAGCAGGTCCGTAGCCTGCCTATAAGGAATTGAAACAATGCTCTATCTGGCCTATTCACAAGGTAACAGAGGTCCGTAGCCTGCCTATAAGGAATTGAAACTGGTATCAGGATAAAGAAAAGAGACTTAATTCAGCCTCGTCCGTAGCCTGCCTATAAGGAATTGAAACTGGGATCTATATTGCATGATGGAATCAAGAAACGCGTCCGTAGCCTGCCTATAAGGAATTGAAACCCTGAAGGGGATTGATCCTTCCGCCTACTCCTCCCGTCCGTAGCCTGCCTATAAGGAATTGAAACTTGCTGATTGTGCTACATCAAACGCTTCTGCCACCGTCCGTAGCCTGCCTATAAGGAATTGAAACATAACGTAGTAAAAGAGGGCGATACTGAGGAGCCAGGTCCGTAGCCTGCCTATTATTTTGTATAACGTTGTTTTTCAATTGACTTAATCCCAAGGGCATCCTTGATTGACGCTTGAAGAAGCTGCGAAAAATTCAGGCCTGCTTCTTCGCCAACATCGCGTAACCATTTAGGCAAGGTGCAATTTTTGGTTACAGACTTATTCGCGGCTTCGTTGCGATAGGGTGGCATATAAATCTCTACAAACACAATACGGTCATTTGCATCGAGTAAGGCGATATGTTCAGGAGCAGAAGGTATGGGGAGTGGCTGGTCTAGTTCTTCTTTTTCTAACAAGAGATCCACGAGCATTTCTTTTGCCTTTTTAATACCATCCGTAATATCAATACTCAAAATCGCTATTCCTGGGAAATCGGGGAAATACATACCAAGGCCTCCGTCATCGGATTTTTCTACAACTATTGGATAAATTAAATGATTGGACACCCAATCAACTCCTTTTTAATCTTTAATATTTGGTTTACACCAGGGGATAGAATCTAATCCCTGAGGTTTGTTCGATACTACTTAGAGTTCCTTTTGGGATTACTTGACCGCTGTGGTGAAAAGCTATTTTGCGTATCTGGTAGGGTCGGTTTTGTGTGAGTAGCGTACGCTCACAAAAACAACTGTGATCAGCGGAAAATATAATTTAAAAATTCTGAAAATTTAATATTCAGCACTATGAATTTATGAAGTATTATGATAATGTAATAATCAATATAAATAACTTTTTAGAAAAAGATATTGAGTTTTATGAATGGAGGGATTACTATGGCTAAATGTGAAAAATGTGGGGTTGAAGTTATTTCGACAGAGGAATTGTATGAAGATCGAGGGCTGAAAATTTGCGAGGATTGTAAGATCACGAGCACCTTTTCTCCGTCGCAGCCTTGTGGTGGAGTGAATTAGCTCACTCTGAAAAGTTCTTGATAGAGCGTACTAAATAAAGGGATAGGAATGAGCCTATCTCTTATTTCTTTACTGTCTTTAGGTTATGTAAGACGTTCCAGTAGGTAGCAGTGAGAGCTCTGACGTGGATTTGAATAAAATAGGGGGGCGAAAATCAATGAACCTGTCCCCCTGTTTCCCCGAGTCTGCCATCAGCCCCGCACCCTATGTGGGTGCACGGATTGAAAAGGGTAAGCTGTTTTTGAACGTACCAATGGAAGAAGTAGTATGTGCAAAATTTGCACATACTCCAAGGGCAGAAAAACCTAATACTAAATGCAATAACCTTGATGCCATCTTTGCATTGGGTTATCGTATCAACTCCAAAAAGGCTACACAGTTCAGAACTGGTCCACGCAAATCTCGATGAACCATATAATGGGAAAAAGCAATTATAATTCTACTTAAAAAAGCAGCTAATTAGGCCTGCTTCCCCATGGGGAATGGGACAAGAGGTTGAAGGAATCGGTTAGCGAACGGCCGACAGGCTGATGCAGCTCTTCGAAGAGTAGGGACGAAACTGCTTGCCTCCCCCGACAGTGACGGCAATCCAAATTCGTCACTGGTGACGAATTTGGCCTACATCCAGGCGCTCATCCTTCTTGGGATCCCGGAAGAGGAGCGGGAACAGTAAGGAAGGTGAATTTGAGAAATCTTTAGTACGGCGGCCGCAAGCAATGTTTATTGTTCAGGTGAGGAGAACAGCAGGACTTTATTTAATAACGCCTGTAGTCTGCCTAACGAGAAGAGGATGCCCCTTTGAGACATCCTCTGGAATATTCCAGTTTGTTCGAATTATCAAATAGAGATAATTTTTAATGAACTTTGATTTTCCGACCGATGAAAATCAGATCAGGATTCTTTATCCAAGGATTAATGTGAAGTAAGTGATGAATGGAAGTGTGGTGATGGTGAGCTATTTTCCAAAGGGTATCCCCTGGTTTTACAGTGTGGAACATCATATGCATGTTAAGCACCCCTTTTAACCAATTTATACCATAATATGTCTGGACGAAATTGAGAAGTGCACGGCCTCCGATAAACTGACAAAATATTTCGTAAATAGGGAAGCAGAACTCCACCTAAAAGAAGCAGGGAACGATTTCATTCGGAATCATTCCCTGCTTCTTTACACTAATCTATCCACTACACTGCTGCCCCTTCTAATTCCAACCATTTAAAAAACAATAGTTTCTTGAGTTTAATTCTAATTGCTGTTAAGCCATATCTAACTTTAAGCTTTGAAGAATAGTAAATTTTGATTCCATCTTGCTCAAAAACATTATATTGGAGTTGTTCGTTAGCCTGGGGTTCTCTGATAGAGAGTTTCGGTACGTAACGACCTGTTACGTTCGGGGCAGGGCATCATCCGCCTGCGGCTGGATTTAGCTTCAAGTCAATTACCAAAGAGCCTGATTTCGACTTAATATATTGTACAGCTTCTTTATCAACACTAAACATAGTGACCTCCTTCAATAACCCCACTGATAACATCATTATACACCTTGAAGGTTAGGATAGACAGTTTCTGCGTAATTAAGAAAACCATAATTCTGCAATAGTTTCTCTATATGACCTATATATGATGTTCTTTCGAGGGGGCTGTAGATTAGTTTCGATTCTACTTAAATTTGCCATATGGACTTTATTTCGTCCGAGTTGTTTAGCCATATAGAGGGCATTATCGGCATTATTAATAAAATCTGCAATCGAATCAGAGGCTTGGGGGATTAACTCAGCGACACCTAAACTAATCGTGACGCAGTCAGCTACACGAGACGTAGGGTGCTTGATAGCTAACTTCTTAATGCATTTTCTCATCCGCTCGGCAATATGAAAAGCACCTTTTTTATCAGTATTAGGTAAAACTGCGGTAAATTCCTCGCCACCATAACGAGCTACGAAATTAGCAATTGTGCTTGCTTTTTAAGCAATTCTTTTTGTCGATATATAAAAATCCTTGATCGAGGCTGTTGCTCACAATATAAATTTTGGGGATATCAGAGGTAGTTAAGTTGTCTATTTCCAACATTTTCATATCAAGGATTAAGAGTGCGAACTCATAGTTTCGTAGGTAATCTAAGCCTTCCTTAACGGATTTCGCCCTTATTATGTTGCAGTCAATAGTATTAAGATAGCCCTTTAAGATCAGTAAATTTTCAGGCTTATCTTCCACTATTAATATGTTATCTCCTACGGCGCTTCCATATGTGTTCACTTTATTCACACTCCAAGAATCTGAAAATTAATCACTAACATTGCTTAGTTCTTATATCGGAGAATGGAGACGAAATCTTTAGGTCTATTTCTTCGTTTTTTTACAAATGCGGTAGATCGACAAAGCTAAAGCTCCCCTAAAGCCTACGCAGATAGGCATTCCAGGGGAGCTTATAAATGTTAAACGTCACATTGTTTTAACAGGCTTAATAAGTAGGTCCTATTTTATATATTCCGAACTCTCGATATCCCAAGCTCTCCGCTTTGGTTCTTCGTCCATTTGCCACGGCAATGATTTCCTCAAAAATACGGTGCCCGGCTTGCTCGATGGTTTCTTCACCCGAAATGATGGGAGATGCGTCAAGATCCATGTTATCTTCCATCATTTTGAACGTCCGCTCATTGGCGGTTATCTTAATCACTGGCGCAATGGGGGAACCGGTGGGTGTTCCACGTCCCGTCGTAAAGATCACGACGGTTGCGCCGCCAGCGAGCATACCTGTGATCGAATCGATATCTTGCCCCGGGGTATCCATGATGTAAAGCCCTTTGCCTTGAGGGATTTCACCATACCTAAGAACGTCCTGAATGGGAGCGTGCCCGGCTTTATAAATACATCCTAAGGATTTTTCCTCAATCGAGCTGATGCCCCCGGCAATGTTGCCGGGTGTGGGTTGTCCATCACGAATGTCAACGTTTAAGAGCTTTGCTCTTTCTTCGCAGTCATGCACAATTTTAAACAGTTTCTCGGCTACGTCCTTTGATTTGGCACGGCGAGCTAGGACATGCTCTGCTCCGATGAATTCCGTGGTTTCGGACAACATGACGTTACCCCCGGCAGCCACTAACAAATCTGCGGCAATACCTGAGGCTGGGTTGGAGGCTAGACCGGAGGTGAAGTCAGACCCTCCACACTCGATGGCCAGGCTCAGTTCACTAAGATCTACTTTTTCGGGTTGAAGATGGGAGACTTGGCGTACTAATTCAGCTGCTTTTCGCAATCCTTCCGCTTCAGTTTTTAAAGTGCCGCCGATTTCTTGAATGATAACTACTTCGACGGGTTTGCCGGAGGTTGCGATTTCTGCAGCCGTTTCTCTGATGGGAATCCCTTCGCAACCAAGTCCGACGACCAGAACTGCAGCCACATTGGGATTCTTGCCAAAGCCGATTAACGTTCGTACTGTTTGCTCGTGGTCTGTACCGATTTGGCAACAACCGTGTTGATTAGGAAGGGCTATGGCTTCGGGAATTTGACTGGCAATATTTGAAGCGACGGTGCTCGAACAGACGGAGGTAGGGATAATTAAGATGTGATTACGTATTCCCACTTTTCCATCCGGTCGACGGTAACCAAGAATTTGCATTTAGTAATTCCTCCTGTAGTCCATATACCTTTATTTAGATAAATTAGTTCACTTGTCTCTGCGTCCGCGTTGGGTGTCCATGTTGTGAACATGGACATGTTGCCCAGGCTGAATTAAGGTAGTGGCCAATCCGATGCTTTCAGCATATTTGAGGATCTCTTCGCCGACCTTTATTTCTTGAATGGCAAATTTATGGCCGAGAGGTATGTCTTGCAGTAATTGGACGGTTCGTTCCGATTGGCCTACAAAAAAATGGATAATCGTACTTGGTGGGAAGTCATCTACAACCGTAGCTACGTTGTCTTTGGGATTTATGACAATCGCTTGCTTCTTCAAGGGAGGCACCTCCTAAAATATCAAAGATTAATGCTGATATTGGTTGTGTGATTAAACATAATCGGTATGGTTCAAAGAGAAAATGGGTCTTCTTATAGAATAACGGAAACAAGGGAGAGTTGTAAATATATTTGCCCAACCTTTAGTCATAAGAGCTCAAGTTAAAAAGGTGTATGAAGTTACGTCCTGCGTTCAAATAGCTTCAAAAGTAATCGGGTATGATAGAAAAGTGGAGAACTAAGGGTCAGTAAATCTTTTAAGCCTTTGTTAAAAAGTTCGGAAGGATATACGGTGAGTAAACTAGAAGTAATAATGGTTAAAGTTAAACAAATTCAGATCTTGTCATGAGGAAACAAGGAGAAAGGTAAAACTATTGGAGCAAGATTGGAATTTTGATTTTAGATTAACCCTTTAATAAACTTGAAAAATTGGGAAAAAAAGGGGAGGATCGGGGGGCAGGCTCTCGTTTTGACCAAAACAGGGGACCTGACCCCTTGTTTTCCCCCTTCTCCCTTAAGAAAGAAGGGTGCAAATTGCTTACTGTAAATCAGTTAGTTGAGGAATTTAATTTTGAGGTTTTAGCAGGGCATGTGGGGTTAGACAAGGAAATCACGGAGTATAGTCTAAAACGTCCGAGTGCTGAATTAGCTGGCTTTTTAAAGCATTTGACTCCTAAACGCATACAAGTTTACGGACGGACTGAATTAGGGTTACTCCAGCAGTATGATGATTCGGTACGTCGCTCAAAGATTGCCCAAGTCATGATTGCAGAAGTACCTTGTATAATTATTACCCGGAATTTAGCGCTTCCGCTTGAGTTTATCGAATTAGCCAGTGAACGGAAGATTCCTCTTTTGAGCACGCATCGCTCTGCCACCCAACTTTTTTATCTCTTAATTCGTTACCTCATTAACCAGTTAGCTCCCATTACGGTCGCACATGGGGTGTTAGTCGATGTGTATGGAGTGGGGGTTTTGATTACTGGTGAAAGTGGAATTGGTAAAAGCGAGGCGGCTTTAGAACTCATTAAAAACGGGCATCTGCTGGTTGCTGATGATGTCGTGAAGGTTCGCCGGGTTGATGAAGAGAGATTACTAGGCACCGCCCCGGCACGAATTCGGCATTTACTTGAGTTACGTGGTTTAGGAATTCTGGATGTGACGACTCTGTTTGGAGCAAGTTCCGTAAGGGATGAAAAAGTTATTCAGTTTATTGTTCACTTGGAGGAATGGCAGGAAGAAAAAATTTACGATCGTATTGGAATTGATGTGCCAAAAACACGAGAGATCCTAGGGATTCCTATTCCTGAGATCACGGTTCCAGTCCGCCCGGGGCGTAATCTGGCTACGATTATTGAAGTTGCCGTTATGCAAAATAGGACTAAGTCTGCTAAGAGCAAGACACACCTCCATCTTAGGGACATGCGATGAATATATTATGAAGCAGATTATTGAGGAAAGAGAAGAAACGTGTTCAATAGTCAGTAAGCTTGTTAGGCTTAGGATTTTCCGTAATCGAGTTGAGGGTGGCTCTATGTATGAAGGAGAAATCGTCGGTTTTGATTGCGGCTCGTCGAGTACAGATTGTTTATCAAAATGTCATTATCAGATGATGATGAATGATTTTTAAATAGGGTGTAACAAGCTTGAATTAACAAGTTGTTACACCCCCAGTCTGATAATGAAACTTGGCTTGCGCCAAGCCTTAGTTGCACTTATGCTTCCAGACGAAGACACTGTCTTCGCACGGATTAGCCTTCTCGCAGTATATAACATAAAGTTAATACTTTCTGATTAGTATAAAATAATTGAGTTATATTACTCGTTTGGCACCGACATATGCGGATTTCCAATAAGTTCCGAGCGCATAGATGGTCACACCTTTAGAACTTGCAGCGTTGATGAATTGTCCATTACCAACATAGATGCCATCATGATCAACCACTCCATTTTTCGCCAAGGAGAAGAAGACTAAATCGCCTGGCTGAAGATTGCTAAAGGAGACAGCCGTTCCGACTTTATATTGATCACGTGATACTCTAGGAAGGCTAATACTGTTTTTGGCAAAAACGTACTTAACAAAGCCTGAACAATCGAAGCCAGCGGGGGTCGTTCCACCGTAGACATATTTTACGCCGATATATTGTTTAGCGGTCGCAATAATCGCACTTGCTTTCCCTGATTGAGAGGTGGTTTTAGGAGGGGTAGGTGTACTAGTCGGAGTACTAGCTGGTTTACTGGTCGGAGTACTTGTTGTTGGGGCACTGGTCGAAGTACTACCCGATCTGGATGCTTGTGGTTCCGCCTTTTTGGCCGGGGGTGTTGGCGTGTTTGTCGTAGCAGGAGCGGGTTCTGAGTTGGTGGCAGGGGGATTAGTAGGGGTCGCTGGAGCTGATGTTGCTGGAACATTTGCTTCCACTTCTGGCAAAATAGCATTCGCTGTTTGAATTTCTTTTGTGTTTAGATCACCTGTTACAGTGATTGGGTTTATAGTGATTATTGTCACAAATAAGAATGCAGAAATGATCGGTGCGAGGATTCTAGCTAAAGTAATACTGTACATCTTTGTCATGTTCTTCATCCTTTCGTTCTTTGTTTGTTATTTTTTTAGTAAAGCAAGGTGCTTAACCTCACGACAAGATTGTATCGAAGACTTTCCCAAGTATAACGGATAAAACTCGGTTTGTCTTTGGTACATAATGGATGAAAGCCTACGACCTATAATTAATGCAACTTGTTATGCTTTTAGATAAATAAGTTTTGCTGTTTTTGTAAACAATGATTAGTGTATAATCTATAACGTTGGCGGGGTTTGAATTTTTGAAGTCGCTGTCGAAATGCGAACTACAAAATTCGAGGGATCAGAAGTATTTTGAACTTTTAAAACTAGTCAGAAAGTATAACTTGCAGCAGTATTGCATAAGTGCAACTAAGGCGTTCGACACAGGACGTGTCTAGTGCCGAATGCGCCATAGATGACTTAGCATTCGACCGACCGCTTACGCCTGAAGGCTTGGAACTAGCCAAGTCTTCTTTATAGGAATGAATAAGAATAAAGGGGGAGAATTTCATGAAAGACCTTATTAAAAAGGGTTTGGCCCTTGGCTTGGGATTGGCTGTGGTTAGTAAGGAACAGATCGAGAAACTGGTCGATGAATTAGTTAAAAAAGGAGAAGTAACTACTGCCGAGTCGAAGGATCTTGTGCAGGAGTTGTTTGAAAAAGGGGAAACCGAGAGAAAACAAATTAATGAGCGTTTTCGAGGACAGTTTGCTCAGCTCCTAAAGGACCTGAATATACCCACTAAGACAGATCTGGACCATTTGGAACAACGGATAGCGGCTTTAGAAAAAGTAAAAGAGGAATCACTGCCAGAATAATCCCGGCATAAATTCGAGAATAATGATTAGATCCAAGACAAAAGGCCTGCTAATCTCATAGTTCGAAGTAAGTAGTTCGCGGTTCTTAGAGAGTTAAGGTCTCTGCAAAAATAATACTATAATAAAATACTAACTCATCTCATGAACGAACCGCGAACTACGAACCTCGAATAGAAGGGGACGTTTTCTGATGATTGGGAAAAGAATACGCCATATTAAACGTTATAGAGATGTCGCTAAAGTCCTAGCTCGCCACGGGTTTGGTTATGTAGTGGAAGAGATGGGACTTTTACATATGTTGTCCCTACCCAAACGGCTTTTCACAGACACAGAAGAGATTGATCGATTATCAATGGGGGAACGGATACGCCGGGTAATAGAGGAGTTAGGTCCAACCTATGTCAAAATTGGGCAGATTGCCAGTACCCGAGCAGATATTATCCCGGAAGATATTCTTCAGGAGTTGGAAAGCCTTCAGGATAATGTGCCCTCCTTTTCCTTCGAGGAAGTCGCTCGAATTATCGAACAAGAACTAGGTTCCCCCATCGAGGTGAATTTTTCTTCCTTTGATGAGAAACCGATCGCAGCTGCTTCCATAGGTCAGGTTCATCGTGCTCAGTTACGGACGGGAGAACGGGTAGCTGTCAAGGTACAGCGCCCTAATATTAAGGCATTAATTGAAACAGATCTGGAAATCCTTTTAGATTTAGCGACGCTGGCCGAACACCGTATGCCTAAGATGGAACGTCTCCAATTGCGTGATGTGGTAGAGGAGTTTTCGAAATCCCTTCGTAATGAGCTGGATTATACCATCGAAGCCAGAAACGCCGAGAAAATCGCCAAACAATTTAAAAAGGACAGTATGGTTCACATACCGTCCATTTATTGGGATTATTCCACGCGCACTGTGCTGACCATGGAGTTTGTAGAAGGCATAAAGCTTAATCAGTTTGAGATGATAGAGAAGCAGGGATTTGACCGCAAAGCTGTCGCAGAACAGCTGGTTCGCTCTCTCTTCCATCAGGTTCTAATTGAAGGTTTCTTCCATGCTGACCCACACCCCGGAAACATCTTTCTTTTAAGCGATGGTGCGATTACCTTGATTGATTTTGGTATGGTCGGAAGGCTTACCAAAGATATGAAGCATAATTTTGCCTCGATGGTGATCGCGATGATGCGTCAAAATACGGAGAGTATGATTCAAGCCGTCTTGCGAATAGGGATAGTGCCCGATGAGGTTAACCTTCCGCTTCTAACCCATGAAGTGGATGAGTTGCGAGAAAAGTATTTGGATGTTCCCATGAGTCAAATCAGCTTAGGGGAGGCGATTAGCGATCTTTTTAAAGTCGCCTTTCGTCATCGAATCCGTATTCCTTCAGATTTTACCCTGCTGGCCAAGTGCTTGCTGATTCTTGAAGGGATCGTAGAAAAATTGGATCCAGAGCTGAGCATTTTAGATATGGCTGAACCCTTTGGACTGCAACTTCTTAAGGAACGCTACCGACCCAGCTCGATTGCGGGCAGGGTCTGGCATAACGTTTCGGATTTTGGTGATCTGCTAGTAAGTCTTCCGAAACAAATGAAAGTTCTCATGCGAGATTTGTTGGGAGGGCGTATTCATTTAGAAGTCAGTGTTCCGGAACTGGATAGTTTTTTGAGGAAATTAGATCGCATCTCCAACCGAATTTCGTTTAGTATTGTCTTACTTTCCTTCAGTATTGTCATGGCGGGTCTGATTATTGCCTCTGCTTTGGCGCCTCAACCCATTTTACTTTGGCAGATCCCTGCTATTGAAATCGGCTTTATCGTTGCAGGGGTCATGTTGCTTTGGTTGTTTGTGTCAATTTTTAGATCCGGGAAGTTTTAAAGTTTCTTTTGTCTAAACGTCGATTACAATCACATAAACTTCGATAGGTCCATGGACTCCGATCGATAAATCCATTTCGATGTCGGAGGTTCGGCTGGGACCGGAGATCATCTCGATGGCTGACGGAGGGCTGCCTAACTCTGAAATCTCTTCCCAAACCTCATTGAGGTTATCCCGAAGTTTTGCTGCTTCAATAAAGCAGAGATGTCGAGGGGGGAGTAGGCTTACAGCTCGCCCTCGTTGGGGGCTGCTATTAGTGATTACTGTTCCAGAGAGTGCGATTCCCCAATCAGCCCCTGTGATGCCAAGCTCAGCTTGGGCAGCGACTGAATAACGATCTCGAGGGTCCGGGGCTGACATAGTATAGCGGGCTAGGGTCCAGTCTAGAGTTGAAAAGACAGATTCCGCTAACGGTGGCAAACTATCCCACGCTAAGAGGGCTAACGGATTGCTTTTGACCCAGGTCAACGGGAGGTCCCCGAACCATTCTTTAAGACAGGTCAAGGCTTCGTTTTCTGTTTTGACGATGGCCCCTTTGCCCCCAAGGGCCTGCCAATTGTGGAGGAAGATGGTGGTACGCTCTCCGGGGTTGGATAACCGATATTGGGGTACTTGAAAATCGACAGCAGGTGGAAGATCAGTAGGGGTGGGACGTCCTAACCTGGACGCCAGTTGGCTGATAAAATCGTTAACGTGTGACATAGCTCTCACCTCTCATCTCAATTAGGGATTTAATGTGGCGATTTACGGCTAGCCTTTGAGTCGGCCCAAATTTGCATGAAGGATTTTGGGGCGACCATCGGAAGAGTGCGGCTTTTAGTCCAGTTGGAAAGGGGTGGGGGACCGCCTGAGATTCGTCCATTCCGAACAAAAGGCCATTGTAGACGAGAGCCTAGACGTAGTGCCCTGCGCAAGGTCTTTTCATGAGTGAAAAAGTAGCGAAACGCTTTGAAGATTTGTTGCTCAATTTGAGGTGTATGTCCACTGAGAGTTTTACGAGCTCGAAGGTTTACTAAGAGATCATGAAGTGGGATGTGTACAGGGCAGGCCTCTGAGCAAGCACCACACAATGAGGAGAAGAAGGGGAGGTGTCCCCATTTTTCCCAATCTTTTTCCAAAAGTGGCGTGATCACAGAGCCGATGGGGCCTGAATAAACAGAGCCGTAAGCGTGCCCTCCAATTTGACGGTAGACGGGACATACATTAAAGCAGGCCCCGCAGCGAATGCAATTCAAAGCAGGTCGGAAGGTCTTATCTCCCAGAATTTCAGAACGGTTATGATCGAGAATCACGAGATGGAACTCCTCAGGGCCGTCCGAATCGGCGGTTTGCTTAGGTGGGGTGAGGATGGTGGTGTAGCTGGAGAGCCTCTGCCCCGTTGCGCTCCGAGCTAGTAGGTTGAGCATTACGTCTAGTTCTCGAAATGAGGGAACGATGCGCTCCATGCCCATGAGGGTGATTTGAACTCGTGGCAGAGTACTAACCATCCTCCCGTTTCCTTCATTGGTGACCATGACGATGCTTCCCGTATTAGCGACGGCGAAGTTGCAGCCGGTGATACCGATATCACCATGGAGAAATTGTTCACGCATTTTGATGCGGACGAAACGAGTCAGCGTGGGGGTGTCAGAGCTTAAGGCTTGACCAGCGATGGGTTCGAATAAATCGGCTACTTGCTGGCGGGTTTTGTGCATCGCCGGTACTATAATGTGCGAGGGGGGCTCACCGGCTATTTGGATGATATATTCTCCAAGGTCTGTCTCCACACTGAGCACACCATCTGCTTCCAATGCCTTGTTAAGATGGATTTCTTCAGAGATCATTGACTTTGATTTAATGACATTCTTAGCATTATGCTTACGGACAATATCCCGGACAACGGCGACTGCATCCTCTGGAGTTTTGGCAAGATGAACCTGCACGCCTCGTTTTTCAGTTTGCTGGATCAGTTGTTGTAAATAATAATCGAGATTCTCAATCACATGTTTTCGGATACTTGCTCCAGCGTTACGCCATTCCTCCCAAGATCCCAGTTCATCAGCTGCTTTGTATTTGTTGTTGCGCAAGCGGTCTGTCGCCCTGCGCGTAGCTTGTCGCAAGAAGTCATCAGCGAGGGCCTTATCCACACGTTGATCAACGGTAGGATTGTACATGGTCATAGCTTCATTCCCGTTGCCAAAACTTTATAAAAGTCTATTAAAGTTCTGTTTGCTTCCCTATTCATCGTGTCCGATTTTGCCCGAAGGCTACTTTCGTTTGATATAACACTCCAAGGGCTTAAATTCCGATGCAACGAATCGTACACATTAGTAGTGTCTTTTAGGTGACTAGACTACTAATTGGTATCTCGAAAGATTAATGGAAGCATTGAAATCTCGATCTATTACCAAACCACATGCACAACTGTATACTCTATCCGACAACTTCAAGTCTTTCTTAATAGCTCCACAACTCGAACAAATCTTACTCGAAGGAAACCATTTGTCAGCCTCAACAAGTTCGATACCATGTTTCTCACACTTGTATTGGAGCTTCAACTTAAAGTCATACAGTTTTTGTTGAGCAATTGCTTTCGATAGATGCCGATTTTTCATCATACCCTTGATGTTTAGAGTTTCCACAACCACTTTGCAAGGCTTGGTTTTCACAATTACATTGGTGGCTTGGTGAATATGATTACTTCTGATTCCAGTTAACTTTCGATGTAGCACACGGATTTGCTTCTCAACTTTTATAATGTTGCAGGTTTTGACGAAACGGACTCCTTTCTTGTTTTTTTGATACTTTCGAGAAACTTTACGTTGCAACCTACGAAGCCGTTTCTCTGGCTTCTTGACACTTTGAGATTTGTTAATGTTTTTGAACACCATACCATTAGAGCAGGATGCAAGGACTTTGATCCCAAAATCAATGACGATGACTTCACTTGTCAACTGCTCATTATCTTGCTCTTGCTCGATTCCAACTGCTAGGTACCAATACTTTCCGTCAAATGAAATACGAGGGTTAGTGTACTTTTGACCTAGTGGCAATTGTTCCGAAGTCTTGATCCATCCGATTTTCTCAATTAGGACGATGACTTCTTTGACCTTTAGTTTCAAGTTATCGTTGTAGAATGAAGGTTTAGACTTCCTCCTGCTCTTGAATGTGGGCTTTTCAGCTGAATGCTTAAAGAACTTCTTGTAAGCATCACAGGCATCCTTAACTGCTTGCTTGGGGATATTATTGGAAACATCCCCAAGCCAAGAGAACTCTTCCGTTTGCTTTAATTTGGTTAGCTCTTTCCTCAGATCATTGTCTGAAAGGAAATCTCCACCACTAGCATAGTTCTTCTCTTGTCTGTCTAATGCCCAATTGTATGCCCACCTTGCAGTTCCAGCCGACTTCCACAACTGCTGTTCCTGTGCTTCTGTGGGCTTGAGTCTAACTTTCTTTCCGAGGATCACTTGATATCACCTCCAAGGAAACTATACCATAGCGGCACCACCTTTACAACACTGTATTTCATTGCTATAATTACCTAGAGGTGAATGATAATGACCATTAGTGCTGATAATACGAGAACCAATATAACCATACCAAAGGCTCTAAAGAAGAAACTGGAAGCACTTGCTAAAGAACAGAATCGTTCCTTAAACAATTTAATCGTTACCATCCTTGAGAACTCTACTAAGAAATAGTAGGGTTCTTTATAGTTTCATAAGAATTTCTTACCTGTTGTTTCCCTCCCCCAGCAACTGAATAATATGCATTGTTTTGACTGGCTTTTTGATTTTTTCTAAGTAACCGGATATGTTCATCAG